>PFLI01000076.1 GCA_002785065.1 Candidatus Roizmanbacteria bacterium CG_4_10_14_0_8_um_filter_33_9 | reverse complement strand
ACCTACCCCTTTTTTAGAAATTTTTATTTTTAGAGATCCTTCAGTTAATGCTGAAAAACGAACATGTTTTAAATTAAGAGTTAATTCTAAAGCTGTCTCCTTAACGCCCTTAAGAGCTGAAAATAAGTGCGATGCTCCTTCAATTTTAACGGCAACAATTGTTGATCCTTGCAGTGAAGAAAGAAGAGTTCGACGTAAGGCATTCCCAATACTTTCGCCAAAACTTGGAGATAATGGTTCGAGAGTAAATGTTCCCGTATTAGCTGTGACATTTATACTTTTAGTTGTAAAAGATGGTTGAATCATAAAAAAATAAATAATTAATAATTATCTAGAAAAATATTCAATAACTAAACGTAATAAAATTTGTTTTTCAATTAAATCCGATGTGGGTTCTGAAGTAACTTTTCCAACAATTCCTTTTTTTTCTAACCATGAGGGCAATATCATTTCTTTATTTGAAAGGGATTTTTCAATTGCAGGAATTTTGATTGACTTTTCATCAAGAAAACTAATAATATCTGATGATTTAACTTGATATGATGCAATGCTCACTTTTTTATCATTGACTTTAATGTGTCCATGATTAACCAATTGTCTCGCTGAAGCTCTTGTTGGAGCAAAACCAAGCCGAAAAACAATATTATCCAATCTTTTTTCAAGAAATTGGCTTAAAAAAAGTCCTGTATTACCTGTTTTCTTAACAGCTTTCTTAAAATATCCCTTCATTTGACCCATGTTAGTACCAAATATATATTTTAATTTCTGCGTTTCATGAAGCTGCTTTCCTCGTTCCGACACCTTTCGTCGTCTGCTTGTACCGTGCTGTCCAGGAGGAATATTAATTTTTTTTAATAAATTTGCATGAGTTTTTGTTCCAGGTGTCTTTAATCCAAGATCTATTCCCTCTTTTCGTGCAATTCTATTCTTGGGACCAATATGTCTCATAATTAAAAAATCAAATTAGTAATTAAACTCTTCTCACCTTAGGAGGTCGAACTCCATTATGCGGAATAGGTGTAACGTCAATAATACCTTCAATTTCTAGTATTGATGCTTTAACTGCTCTTAAAGAAGCTTCTCTTCCTGGTCCAATTCCTTTAACATATATAAAAGCTCGTTTTAACCCATAATTACTTATGGCTTTTTTCAAAGTAGCCTCTGTTGTTACTGTTGCAGCATAAGGAGTTGACTTTCTTGTTCCAGCAAATCCAAACATACCACTTGAACCAGTCGCGATAGCATCTCCTTTTTCATCAGAAACTGTCACTAAAGTATTATTAAAAGTCGCAACAATATAAATATTACCTGTTTCTACAACTCTATTGTTTGATTTTCTTTGATTTTTCATATGGTATTAATTATTTTTTTGGAGTAGGTGCAGACGTTTGAGTTTTCTGTTGATCTAACTTTGCCCATACTTCTTTTTTTAATGCCCCAACTGTCTTCCTTTTCCCTTTTTTAGTACGGGAATTAGATTTTGTCCTTTGTCCTCTTACTGGCAAACCCCTTGAATGACGTATTCCCCTATATGAACCAATTTCTTTTAATCTT
>PFLI01000022.1 GCA_002785065.1 Candidatus Roizmanbacteria bacterium CG_4_10_14_0_8_um_filter_33_9 | reverse complement strand
TCCCTTAAAAATTCAGGACAAGATGCAACGGCAATTTTTGATTCTTTAGACCTTTTTTCATTGATAATTTTTTCAATTTGCATATTAGTACCAACAGGCACCGTGCTTTTACATGAAATAACAGTAAAACCACTTTTTAAGTGAGGTATAATATGTTCTGCGACCTTAAATACTGTTGATAAATCAGCTTCCCCGTTTGATTTTGGAGGTGTTCCAACTGTAATAAAGACAATATCTGATTCTTTGATAGCGACAGAGTAATCAGCTGTGAAGTGAAGTCTTCCTGCTTGAAGATTTTTTTTAAGTAATTCTTGGAGTCCAGGTTCATAAATGATTGGATCACCTTTTTTTAACTTTTCAATTTTTTCCTTTGTATGACCGATTACATATACATTGTTTCCAAAGTCAGCAAATACACATGCAGAAACGAGCCCGACATATCCGTGTCCGATAATTGTAATTGTCATAAGTGAATTAGTTATGATATAAAATTTGTAATCCTTCTTCAAATGATTTCATTTTGATAAATTTATTTTTTATTGAGATAATGTGAGCAAACTGAGGTCTTTTCGCTCTCCCTTTGAAATATTGTTCATATGAAATTCCTGAAATAAGAGAAGAATCTAACTTTGCGATTTTCGCAATACTTGTTCCTGCCTCAAAAGGTGAGACACTGTTTTGACCAACCAAATGAAACACTTCAGGAGAATAGTGGTCAATGAGATATTTTAAACCAAAAGCAATATCGTCAACAAATGTCGGAGTAATAAGCGAATCAGTTACCATTGACAGTTTTTTGCCTTCTGTAAGCGCTGTAATAATTCCTCGAACAAAATCTTTTTTCAATTTAAATTCATTTCTATATGGATAGTCAAAGCGGATGATCATTGCTTCATTGTTTAACAATTGTTCTCCCTGATATTTTGTTTCACCATAAATGGAAATTGGTCTTGGGATACTTTTTTCTGAATAAGGTGGATTGTTACCATCAAAAACGAACCCAGTAGATATATATATCATTTTTTTCTTTTTATGGGTGACGATTTCAAAGATGTTTTGAGTTCCTAGTACATTCACACCATTCGCGGTTTTTTTATTATTTTCAGCAGCGTCAACATTTGTAAATGCAGCCAGATGTAGAAAAATATCGAAATCAATTGAATTTAATACAGAAGCAACTTTATTTTTATCAGTGATATCCATGTGTTTTTGTAAGATGGGAATAAATTGGATTTTATCTTGCAATAACTCGATTATTCGTGAACCAACCATGCCATCCCCACCAGTTAATGCAATTTTAACCATATTGTTGCTTATAATAATTTAAATAGGCCCCTGTTTTAATTCGTTTCCACCATTCTTGATTATTTTTATACCAAAGAATCGTTTTTTGTAGTGCATCAGCAAAGGAGTGTTTGGGTTTCCATTCTAACTCACTTGTTGTTTGACTCCAATCAATCGCATATCGTCTGTCGTGTCCAGGGCGATCTTTTACAAAATGTATGAGGGTTTTATCCTTTTTCATTTCGTCAAGTATTTGATATATTACTTCAATATTTGAAATATCTTTTGTAAGTCCACCAACTAAATAGGTACTTCCAACTTTCCCTTTATGAAGTATGACATCAATGGCTTCACAGTGATCTTCTACATAGAGCCAGTCCCGAACGTATAATCCATCCCCATAAATTGGGATATATTTATTTTCCAATACATTTGTTATTACTAGTGATATAAACTTTTCAGGAAATTGGTATGGACCAAAATTGTTAGAACAGTTTGAAATAGTATAAGGAAGGTTGTAAGTGGTGCCATACGCGCGAACAAGATGGTCGGATGATGCTTTTGATGCAGAATAAGGACTATGCGGGTTATAGGGAGAATCCAGATGAAATTTATCTTGAGAATTCAATTCTAACGCACCGAAAACCTCATCGGTCGAAATATGATGAAAACGTTTAACTTTATTTTTCAATGCAGCTTCAAGCAATGTATAAGTACCAACGATATTTGTTTGGATAAAAGGTGATGCGTTTTGGATTGAACGGTCTACATGTGATTCAGCGGCAAAATGAACAATAATATCTATATTGCGAGTTAACGAATTAACGAGTTGTGAATTACATATATCTCCATGGACAAATTCATAGTTTGGATTATTTTCAACACTTATTAAATTCTCAAGATTTCCTGCATAAGTAAGCAAATCCAAATTAACAATTGAGTCATTTGGGTATTGTTTTAGCCAATATAAAATAAAATTTGAGCCAATAAAACCTGCTCCTCCTGTAACAAGTAGTTTCATATTTTATTATTTTAACAAAATATTAACTGTATTTTAGTCATTATTTCTTGACAGAGTTTTTCAATCGATCAAGGTATGGTTTATTTATTAAGTTTTCAAGAATTTGCCAACGTTTTTCTTTGATAGAATGTGAAACCGTGTTTTTGAGTTTTTTTGTTGCCGAGGTCATGGGGCGCATAGAATATTGGGCTATGTAAGCTTTTTCAAACATGACTTTTTTACATAGTTCTACAGTATTTTGGAATTCTTTTTCAGTTTCTCCACAAAATCCAACAATAATATCGGTTGTTATTTTGACATTTGAAATGTGAGTTTTGAGTTTATTAATTAACTCAATGTATTCATCACTCGTATACCATCTATTCATGCGTTTGAGAACATTCGTGTCGCCCGACTGTACTGGAAGATGGATTGTTCGGGAAATATTGTTATTTTGATAGATAACTTCAATTAATTCATCAGAGAAATCCCAAGGATTTGAAGAGATAAATTCAACTTTTTTAAATCCCATTTGTGCTACCTCGTTGAGTAAATGAGGAAATAATGTGGGGATACGATATCTTCCCAAATGTTTCACATAGACTGGTTTTACATTTGACTTCATTGCTGAATTTGAAAGAATTAAATCAGATCCGTATGAGTTTACATTTTGTCCAATCAGGACAATATTTTTATATCCTTTTTGTTTTACATCCTTACATTCTTGTATGATTTCATTATATGGTCGACTAATTTCTTTTCCCCTTGTGTACGGAACAACGCAATATGTACAGTAGTTATTACATCCACTCGATATTGGGATAAGGGCGGTGTCTGCAGAACTCCTTTGTGGTGCGGTGTCAAAACCAATTTCTTCAATTGGCATGAATTCATCTACGATGGAAAGCTTTGTTCGTAGTCGTTTTAGAAATTTTCCTGTTTTATCTTTATATGCCATCCCTACAAGACAACCCGTCAGTATTATTTTAAGATTTTTTTTTGTTGTTTTTAATTTAGAAAGATTGTTGATAAGTCCGTATATTCGATTTTCTGCTGATTCGCGGATCATGCACGTGTTTATGATAATAACATCTGCTTTTTGTTCTGTTTTTGATTCTTTAATTCCTCTTTTGCCAAAAATGGTCTTTATTCTTTCAGAATCGGCAGCGTTTTGTGAACATCCAAATGTTTTTATAAAATATTTCATATGTTATTCGTTTTTTTCATTTTATCGATAATTAAAATGAAGAGAAGGAGAATTAATGCGATAGTAATAAATGCAATCATTTTTTCAATACCCTTTAAAAGGAGACTAGCAATTCCTAAAATAAAAGTAATGAACCAATAAAAAAAAGCTATTCTTCTTTTTCCCCATCCAATTTCAAGCAGTTTGTGATGGAAATGTCCCCAACTCGCTTTAAAAGGTGAAGCACCCCTTTTAACGCGTTTTAGAATCATATAGAGAGCATCAATCATAGGAATTGATAAAATGAGAAAAGACGTACCAATTTTGCCAAATGAAAGAATAGATAGAATTCCAAGTAAAAAACCAGCTAAAGCTCCCCCTCCGTAACCAGGCATAATTTTTTGAGGATAGTAATTAAACGGAAGAAATCCAAAATAAGCACCTGAAACAATAAATGCGAATATCATAACCATTTGGGCTGAGATATCATGTGCAGTAAACCTTTGTGATAAAAGTCCTAAAAATAAAGCAGCGATTGCAACAAACCCAGGAAGCTGACCATCTACACCCTTACTCCAGTTAATCATATTTGTTGTCCACGACAGCCAAAAAATTGCAAGAAGATCGGCAAAAGGAAGCAATGTGTGTTTATAGCCAAAAAGGAAAAAGGAGATTTTCCATTGATCAAGATGTATTACTCCTCCAAATGGGTTTGAGACATATGGTATACCAAGTCCAAATCCAATGACAATAATGGAAATTACTATATTTCCAATAAATCGCCAATAGGGTGATAAATCAAAATAATCGTCTAATAAACCGATAATAACCAACAAAGCACTGGATAAAAGAATGCCAAATACTATTTTATTTATAGGTAAGAAAATGATAGTTGTTAATAATATGGTCAAGTAAAGTGAAAATCCACCAGCGCGAGGAATTATTCCTTTATGAGTATGTGCGGGGTGTGTTCGTTTTTTCGAATCAGTTACTAACTTTAATTTTTTAGCAATAATTATTGTTGGAAAAACAAGTATATACGATATAAAAATGGCAGTTAAAAAAGATATCACGGGGCTCATAAGGTTATCAGTAGCGTAATTTTTACGAAAATAAAAGTAAAGGATAAAACTATTAAGAAGTTAGCTACTTGAAGAGTACGGGAAATAAATTCATTTGCAGGGAAGAATTTCTTAATAACAAAGTAATTAATAAAAATAAAAATATTCATACAAATAGGTATGATAAAAATCATCCACCATTCTCCAACCTGGTCTTCCCCCACTTGTTTTGAATAGAAGAGAGGAATTTGCGGAGGCACGTAAGATTTTTGTAAAAAAAACACTCCCAACATGATTATATTAGATATAATTACAAGCAAATTCATGCTTACATTATATCATTTTTGTGATATTATATTTCCATGACATGATATATTTATTCCCTTAATAACTTCTCATTACTAATGAATTAAACTTACATGATAGATTCAAAAATTTTACACTTAATTTTAAAAGAAGAAAAAAGACAGGAAGAAACCCTTATGATGATACCTTCGGAGAATTATGCTTCTCAATCCGTTATGAACGCATTAGGATCTATTTTTACTGATAAATATTCTGAAGGGTACGCCAATAAACGTTATTATCAGGGACAGAGATTCTCCGATGAATTAGAAACTCTTTGTATTGATAGAGCTAAAAAACTTTTTAAAGTACCCTTTGTTAATGTACAACCATATTCAGGTTCACCTGCTAATGCAGCGGTATATTTCGCTTTATTAAGCCCTCAGGATACGATAATGGGGCTTTCTCTTCCGAGTGGAGGACATCTAACTCATGGAGTGCCCAGCATTACTTTTTCTGGTAAGTTTTTTCACAGTGTTCAATATGAAGTGGGTAAAGACGGCTTTATTGATTATGACGCAGTTGAAAAGCTTGTATTAAAGGAGAGGCCAAAACTGATTATTACCGGTACTACTCATTATTCTCGTAAACTTGATTTTCAACGTTTTGCACAGATAGCAGAGAAAGTGGATGCATATGTAGTGGCTGATATGTCTCATGTTATTGGACTCATAGTAGCAGGTGCGTACCCCAATCCTATTCCGTATGTTGATGTGGTTACAACAACGACCCACAAGACTCTTCGTGGTCCACGGGGTGCGATTATCATGGTTACTGAAAAAGGATTGAAAAAAGATCCAGAAATGGGAAATAAGATAAATAAAGCGGTTTTTCCGGGTCTCCAAGGAGGTCCACATATGAATACTATTGCTGCAATTGCAGTAGCCCTTCAGGAAGCAAGTAAACCCAGTTTTACCGTATATGGTAAACAAATCGTTAAGAATGCAAAAGTATTATCCGAGGAGTTAGTAAAAAAGGGGTATGAATTGTTAAGTGGCGGAACTGACAGTCATGTAATGGTGGTTGATTTGCGAAATATTGGCATATTGGGTAATACTGCAGCGGAGGGACTTGAAGCAGCAGGAATGATTTTAAATAGAAACACAGTTCCTTTTGATACTAATCCTCCCTATTTTCCATCTGGAATTAGGCTTGGAACACCAGGATTGACAAGTCGAGGATTAAAAGAAAAACACATGAAAATGATAGCTGCATGGATTGATCGGGTTTTGAAGGCATTAATTTTGTCTAAAAAACAATTAAAAACTAACGATACTCTTGAAAGAAAAAAAGAAATAAGAAAAAAAATTGTTGATATGGCAAAAGAATTAAAATTAGTAAATAAAGAGGTTAAATTTCTTTGTAAACAATTTCCCATAAAAAAGGAGTATTAATCCAATGCTTGAATAGTAAAGCTTAAGTCATCTTTAAGAATAAAAGCGCGTTTCGGATATAGAGGGAGCGATTGGGTTATATTATTGGGTGAAATTAAAACTTTTCCAATATACCAAGGTAATCCTTCATATGTTTTTCCATAAATATATACTTGTTTATCGTTAATATAATATTGTAAAGGATGAAAATTAAATTCGTGGGTTACATATACAACATCCTGAGGATGGATTAACGCCTTGATTATTTTTGCTACACTTCTAATATTTGCTTTTGTTCTGGAATGTATTTGTATTTGTGCAAAGCTCAGTGAAACGGTTAACAATATTGCAAATAATAGTATCTCAGTGTTTTTTTTTGTTTTTGGAAATAAATAAGAAAATAATAAAAGTAGACCTATAGTACTAAAGATTAAGTAACGAGGTAAAAAAATAGATTTTATAAAAGAAATACAAAGGACAAAAAGAGGAATAAAAAAACTCCAGATAAATAGCAAAAGAATTATGGATTTATTTTTATTATTGTGTATCGTTTTTGATATAGTAGACGCAGTAACTATGCTAATAATGATTATTAACATTATTGATATGGGAGTTAACAGTGGATTTTTGGACCAGAAATCCCATTCAAACCCAGTTAATATAATTGCTGGAAGTTGAATGAAAGTTAATAAGTTCGGTTTAGTTATCCAAAACGTACTATTGATAAGTGGTTTATTAGTAAGAACAAAAATGACCCAAGGAAGCATAAAGAGACAAGAAATAGAGATTGATTGAATGAGTTTTTTTTTGTTCAACTCTCTACTATGGTTGATAGCTAAAAAGGTTATTTGACTTAATAAAACGAAAACCATAAAATAGTGAGTAAGCAGGCCAAGAATTGTATTAATTGTGTGCAGCTTATAATTTCGTTTTACAAAAAAATAGTAAGAAGATAGTGTAAAAAACACGAACATAGAATACATTCTTACTTCAAAAGCATAATAATGAAGTACAGGATTTATGAGAAACAAAAATAAGTATAGGATAGAACGACGGGTAGAGTAATGAAATACATGGTGTAAAAAAAGATAGAACATATAAGCAGTTAGACTAAAAAAGATTAATGAAAGTGATCTAAGT
>PFLI01000070.1 GCA_002785065.1 Candidatus Roizmanbacteria bacterium CG_4_10_14_0_8_um_filter_33_9 | reverse complement strand
TCAACAATTAGTCAAAAGTGCTCTTCTTACACCAGAGCGTACTATTCAACGGAAGATTAAAGAAATCATCCTTGCCTTGTGGACTGAGAAGTTATACACAAAACAAGAAATACTTGAAATGTATTTAAACCAAGTTCCCTATGGAGGATCCTCCTACGGAATAGAGGAAGCATCAAAAACATACTTTAACAAATCTGCAAAAGATTTAACCTTGCCTGAAGCTGCACTTCTTGCCGGTCTTCCTCAAGCTCCCTCTTTATATTCCCCCTATGTCAATCCTGATCTTGCTACATCCCGAAGAAATGAGGTACTCAAAAAGATGAGGGAACAGGGATATATCAGTGAGAAAGAGAAGAAAGATGCCCAAGCTTCTCCCTTAGTTGTAAATCCTCTCAAAACAACAATAAAAGCTCCTCACTTTGTCTTTTATGTCAAATCCAAGCTTGAGGAGGAATATGGTATACAACAAGTTGAAGAAGGAGGACTTAAAGTCACAACCACCCTTGACCTTGATATACAAGAGGAAGCTGAGAAAATAGTGAAAGAAGAACTTGAGAAAGTAAAGAGTTTAAATGTAGGGAATGGTGCTCTTCTTGTTACCCGTCCTGCAACGGGGGAGATACTTGCTATGGTTGGATCAGCTGATTACTTTGCCTCCCCCTCTGGAGCATTTAATGTAACAACAGCCTTAAGACAACCAGGATCATCAATAAAGCCAATAATGTATGCTCTTTCGTTGGAAAAAGGTTTTACTGCAGCGTCGGTAATCGATGATTCGCCAATTGTTTTTTCAATAGCAGGATCTCAACCATACAAACCGGTGAATTATGACGGTCGTTTTCATGGAAAAGTTCCACTTCGATATGCACTTGCAAATTCTTACAATATTCCTGCAGTAAGAGTATTAAATTCAATAGGTGTTACTAATTTTGTTAATTTTGCAAAAAAATTAGGGATTTCAACTTGGACAGATACATCTCGATTTGGTTTATCCCTTACGCTTGGAGGTGGTGAGGTTTATATGACAGATATGGCAACTGCTTTTGGTGTTTTTGCAAATTCTGGTGATAAGGTGAATATTACAAGTGTATTACGCATTGAAAAAAATAATAATGAAATGTACAATTTAGAACCCCACAGAATTAAAGTTCAGAATAGCGAAAATGCATTTATTATTTCGGATATTTTATCTGACAGTTTTGCTAGAAGAATAGCTTTCGGGTCAAACTCCGCTCTTGAAATTCCTGGTTATAAAGTAGCCGTAAAGACCGGAACTACTGATGAAAAAAAAGATAATTGGACAATAGGTTACACTACGGATTTTCTTGTAACAGTTTGGGTAGGAAATAATGATAATATCCCTATGAATCCTTATCTTGCATCTGGTGTAACTGGTGCAGCTCCTATTTGGAACAGAATGATGACGTATCTTCTTACGAAATATGGCAATAATACAGGATTTATTAAGCCGGAAACTATTGTCGAAAAACAATGCTATTATGGAAGAGTCGAATATTTTGCTCAAGGAACAGAAAATAAAGTTAGTTGTAAAGAATATTTATTTGGTGTTTCTCCTTCACCGACTATTGCTCATTAAAAGACTCTGTAGATTTATTCAATTTTATTGATTCCGGTAAAAGGAAATAATACCTTTGGTATTTGTATTGAACCGTCCTGTTGCTGAAAATTCTCCAGAATTGCAATTAAAATTCGGGGAGAGGCTAAAGCGGTATTATTTAAACTAAAACAAAAGTTAGTTGATCCATTTTTTCTACGAAATTTTATTTTGAGTCTTCTGGTTTGAAAATCTCCCATGATAGAATTAGAAGCGACTTCTCCATATGCATTTCGTGAAGGAATCCAAACTTCTGTGTCATACTTTTTTATTTGAGGTTCGCCCATGTCTCCGGTACACATAAGTAGTTTTCGGAAGGGAAGACCGAAATCTGTAAGAATTTCTTCAACATTTGTTTGTAATTCTTCATGGAGATTGATTGCTTCTTCTATAGAATTATTCGCAATAATGACTTGCTCTACTTTCCAGAATTCATGAACACGATATAAACCTTTTGTATCTTTACCATAACTACCAGCCTCCCTGCGAAAGCAAGGAGAAAAAGCAACAAATTTTTTTGGTAAATCTTCTTCTTTGATAAACTCTCCGGAAAAATAAGCTGTTATTGGTATTTCTGCGGTGGCAGAAAGATATGCATCTTCATCATTTAGCTTATATACTTCTTGTTCTCCCCAAGGTATTTGTCCGCTACCAAACAAAGTAAATTTTTTAATTATTGCTGGAGCAATAATGGGTGTATATCCTTTTTTTGTTAGTTTTTGAAACGCATACATGAGTATAGCCATCTGTAAAATTGCCGCCTGGTTTGTTATAAAATATCCTCTAAAACCAGAAACTTTACTTCCTCGTTCAAGATTAAAAAGTTGATATTTTTCACCTAACTCGAGATAAGATAACGGTTTAAATGAAAAATAAGGAATTTTTCCAATTGTTTTGACAACTACATTTTCCGATTCGTTTTTTCCAACAGGAACCTCATCTAGTGGCACATTAGGAACAAACGTTAGTAGATGATTAAGTTCTTCTTCAACTACTTTACATTGTTCTTCGTTTTGTTTTATCTCAACTTTTAGTTGTTTTCCTTGTTCTTTCATATTTTCGGAAAACGGTTTTCTTGAAAGAATATTTCTTTGTTCACGAAGTTTTTGAATAGTTTGAATTAAATTAACTCTTTTATCATCCAGTATGAGAATTTTATCTATATCAACTGTGCGATTTTTGTTTTTTGCAGCATCGATTACTTTTTGTTTGTTAGCACGAATATAATCTATGGATAACATTTTCTTTATTGTAGCAAATATTTTTATATTTGATTGATCAATCGAGAAAGGGCCTTTATTCGATGGTTAATTTTTTGATGTTCTTCATCGGTGAGTTCGTCGTAGTATTTATTAAAAGCCTCAACTACAAAAAGAGCGCGAAACGGGTATCCATGTGTTGGTTTTCCACTGGGTTTTTCTGCAATAGTACCTTTAATCCGTTCATTTTCAGTGATAATCTTATTTAAAGACGGATCAAAATAACATAAACAAGTTTGTAAGTAAGCAGTTCTTCGATCGTTTGGAACATTATTTAATTGTTGGAGAGTATATTGGATTAGGTTTTTATCGCTAGTTTCATACCCCATCCAGCGTTTTGATTTAACTCCTGGTTCTCCATTTAAATAGTCAATCATCAAACCCCCATCATCAGCGATTGTGGGCATGTTGTTTATTTGAGAATAATAACGGGCTTTTAATTCTGCATTTTCTTCAAACGTTTTCCCTGTTTCTTCCGGATCTTTTTGAATATGTAAGTCTTCTAATGAATAGATAGTCCAACCTTTTTGTTGTAGAGGTTTTATTCCCAGCATGATTTCACCAAGTTTCGCCTTATTATGTGTTGCAATAAGTATTTTTTTCATGAGAACATTAAGTATCAATTCCTATTTTATCAACTGTTCCTCCGCAATATTTTATGATAATATCAACAGTTTCTTGGAGCGACTGTTCAACCATGCCTCTATTAATTTTATAAATACCATCAACGTTGATAAGAAGATTGGTTGTTGATTCAGTTACCATTGTTCGTTGTGCGTCTCGATAATTAAAATCAATATTATATCCACCTTTTTTGTCAAAATATGCAAGTTCAGTCGACTTATATGTAGTTGGTTCTGTATCACCAAGTAAAAGTATCTGGTCAGTGTTTTTTGGGAATTTTAATGCGGTTGGAAACTGTATTTTATTTAAATCGAATGCGCCAACTGATACTTTGTATTTCATCACTATTTGATTGTACGCATCAACGCATGTGTTCACCTGATATAGTGGTTTTTTTTTGGCTATTCTTCTTAAAAGTGCTTCAGGAGATGGTCTTCGAGAGTGCCAGTCAATATTCATTTCCTTATATAATTTTCTATAACTTACTATTTCAGGATAAGCACTAATAATATCATTTGTAAGATGTTCTTGAGACTTGACAAATTGTTGAATTGATTCAGTTAATTTTTCGTTTTGTTTTTGAATATGTACATTCTTTAATATTGCAAATCCGATAGAAATAGAAGGATATTTCTTTTTTACTTCTGGATCAATACTAAAAAGGAATTTATCATCAAGGTTCGGTATTGATTTTGTTACTGAAGACGTTTTGGAACTTTCTTTTTCACTTTCACTAAGAAGTGAAATTACTTTTTGTAGACCTAAATCCAAAATAAGGTCCGCAACTTTTGGTCCGGATGGTAATCCGGTAATTTTTTGATAAAAAGCAATAAAAACATCTTTTGGTTTTAAATTAACTTGTTTAATTGTTGTAAAAAAGATATTTTGGATTATTTCACGATTTATTTCTTTTAGTGAGGCTAAGTTTTTATGTAATACTGTTAAAAAATCTTTTTGTGATGTAGTATAAGAAAAAGAATCTGTTTTACTTTTCTGCAAGATGTTTTTATTTTCAATATATGATTCTAAATATATTTGTGCGAATTTTATTCGTTCCTCAAGTAATGTTTTTTCATTTTCGGTTAAAGGACGTTTAAGTTGATTTAAAACATGTTCTTTTGGATTAGCGTGAATTTTAATTAAATTTGCCACTGTTCGGAATCGAGGTATAAACATACGTTTTTTCGGAAGTTGTTGTACAGAGGATAATTCAAATATCCGGGCAAAATCCAGCAGTACTTCGCCTGGTTTTCCTTGAGGAATTTTCTTTTCGATTTTATCAAAATATGCATTCATGCATCTGTCATAATCATCATATAAATTGGGCAGAGTGTCGCCGTATATATTAAAGTCAAGATGTGTATTTATTGGAGTGCGGACTAGTAAAAATCGTAATAGATTGGCGGGAATAATTTGAGATACTTCTTTTGCTGATGACCCAATGCCTTTTGACGAGGACATTTTTCGGCCTCCAATAAGCAGATGTTCGTATCCAACCGCATGAGGAGGATTAATTTTCAATATCTCCTTAGCAATTATCGATGATATATCATACGAACCGCCTTTTGACATATGGTCTTTACCAGACCATTCAATTGTTACACCAAGAACTTTCCATTTACCAGGCCATTCAATCTTATAGGGCATTTTTCCATTTCCATTATAAGGGGAAATTTTGCTTTCGTATCCGCATCCGTGTGCCCAGTTAACCATATTTGGTTGACATATGTAATATACGTATTTACCGTCCCATTTATTAACATAGGTTGTTCCTACTTTATGGCATTTTTCGCAGATTGGTTGAAATGGATGCCAATCTGCTGGTTTTGATTTTTTTGTAATTCTCTCAAAAATTTCTCTGATTTGATGTGTGTTATCAAGTAAGGTTTTGATAACTTCATTCATTTTTCCGCTTCTATAAAGTTCAGAAGCCCAAATAATTTTTGGATGGCATCCTAAGCTTTCAAAAACCTGTTGAAACTCGGAAGCATAATAATGGGCAAAACTTTTAAATCTTTTTTCAGGTGATGGTATCATATAGAGTGGCATACCCATATATTTTTCCCATTTTGCTTTATCAAGATAAGAGGGGAGAGAATCCATTGGATCAGTTTCGTCAAATCCATATGTGAATTTGCAACGAATGTTATTTTCAAGAAGAACTTTATAAATAAGATCATGAATAACAATGCCCCTCAGCGATCCGACATGAATTTTACCAGATGGGGTTTTTGCATCATTGACCCATTCAAGAGGCAGTGCGCGTTCTTTCAATTTTTTTATCTCCCGATCAACCCAAATCATAGTTTTTGTTGGTCCTCAAATTGAATAAAAGTATGAAGTTTATTAAATATATTGCGTAATAAGCACTTTAATAATCCAGGTTAACTGATAAGATGTAAATTGCAGGCTTTAGCTTGAGTCAAAGTCCTTGAAAAGCAGTCTGAAGTTACAAAGGGATGCAATATTCCTAAAGTGATGATTGTAGTCACTGTCTTTTGATCGATATATTTGGAGGAGGATTTGATACTTTTTCATTCTTGAGAATACATGTTCAACGATAATTCTCTTCTTACTGATTTTTGTATTTTTTATCTTTTCTGATCTTGTCAAGGTTCTTTTCCAACGGGTACGTTTAGTTGGAATAAAGACAGTATGATCAGGATAAAGCTTTTGGATTTTAACATACCCTTTATCCAAATACTTCTGAATATTAGTAGGCAGTTTATCAAGAGTATGCTCCTTGATAAGAATAGTTTTATCATGTATTCGTGCAGGATAGGAATGGGATATATCAATAATCTTTCCCCGGCGATCAACGGTAATCTGAGTCTTTAAACCGTGTTGATGTTTTTTACCTGAGTAAAAGTTTTTTTGTTTCTTTCTGTTTGAAGGACGTTGACGTTTCTGTTCAGTTGAGTCAATAACCAACTCAACCAAATCAGGATAGGTCTTAATAAATTCTTCCCACGTTCTTATCTTTCTTCTCTTTTTAAGAATATCCTTAATAGCAAAGCAAAGTGTTGGATCAGCTGCTTTTTCAAGTAAAGGGATAAGACGTTTAATCAATCTGCAGATATTAGAGGCATCAATATTAAATACCCAAGAAAGAAATTCATAGGCAACATAGGTACGATAAAAAACAAGGAGGAGAAGTAATTTATCCTCAATTGAAGGCAAACTATATCGTCTTCCTCCGCCAATTGCACGTATACGACTGTCCCTGGTTAATCTTTTAATCTCACTTTTAATCCATAGAGGTTCCAACCGTTTAGCGAGAGTTTCAAACTGAAATGGGTTCAAGCCCGTAAATCTTAATAGTTTTCCTGGATTGTTAAAGAGCTTTTGATAGGTTATCATATACTATTAACCTACCAAAATTAATAATTGTTGTCTAATTACACAATAATTTTAGTATAACATAAAATAAACGACTTTGGGTAAAATTAGTAAAATCACCTCGGGGGTGTAACAGTTTGATTTCTCAACCCGAAATCCGTCCCATATATTTTTTAAAGAACCTTTTGTTATAATTTCTTTGTATGATTCGAAATCCGAAGTTAGGAGTGATTTCTTTGTTTATAGCAACTGCTTTTTATGGATTGTATGGAATATTTTCTCGATTTATTGGCAGCGCTTTCGGAAACTTTAATCAAAATTGGATTAGAAATATCATTGTATTAGCGATTATTTCATCGATATTATTTTTTAATAAAACAAAACTTATTTCCATTAAAAAGAAGGATTTGAAGTGGATATTTTTATGGTTTGTTTCAGGTTCTTGGGTTGCAGTACTAACTTTTATAGCTTTTAATAATCTTCCAATTAGTACAACATACTTAATTCTATATTCCGCAATGATTACTGCAGGTTTTGTTTCAGGAAAAATTTTCTTTAATGAAAAATTAAATAAAATAAAGATTGTTTCATTAGTACTTGTTCTCACTGGACTTTTTATTATCTACCAATTTACACTTACTCAAAATCAGATTGTTTATCTTGTATTAACTTTAATATCAGGTTTTATGACAGGTATTTGGAATACTATATCTAAGAAGTTCTCCAATAATTATCCGAACAATCAATTAGTTTTTATGGATGCATTAAGTTCAATTATTTTTGCATATGTAGGTTCATTATTATTCATGGAGTATTTTCCCCATAATATACAGAATATAAGTTGGTTTTGGATTTGTATTTATGCAGTAGTACAGACAATAAATGTTGGTTTAATCGTTTATGGTTTTAACAATATTGAGGCGCAAATAGGAAGTATTATTTTACCAGTTGAAGTAATTTTCGCTACTATATTTTCTTATCTGATTTTTAAAGAAGTACCTTCTTTACTAACAATTCTAGGAGGTTTATTAATTCTATTTGCATCTATAATACCCAGTTTAAGTATTTTAAAGCAAAAGAATAAACCAAAAATTTCATTTTAAAAAATATTAATATTTATCTTTTTCCTCTTGCATTTTTTGTTTTTAACTATTACAATAGATGTATATGTTAACACTCAATAAACAATCTGATTACGGTTTGATAATTTTAAATAAACTTGCCAAAGAAAAAAAAATAGTTCCCTTATCCCGGCTTGT
>PFLI01000060.1 GCA_002785065.1 Candidatus Roizmanbacteria bacterium CG_4_10_14_0_8_um_filter_33_9 | reverse complement strand
ACCAAAGCCACCTGCTTTTTGAGCAGGGCGTTAAACAGAGTCGATTTACCGACGTTGGGTAAGCCGACGATGCCTACGCTCAAGCCCATATCCCAACTTTTCGGTGATTTGTATTGGTAATGGTAAATGTGCCCATACTTCTGCTCCGCTCCTTTCTGAAACGATAACTTTGTCTATTATATCCCGAACGACCTTAAATTTATCAGCAAGATCTATATTCTTAACTACCTCCATTGCTTCATGGGCTAATTCATCAGCCTGAATTGGTAAGTTAATTTTCTCATTTTTACAGAGTAAATCAGTCACTTGTTTTTGATAAGCCAATTTTCTTTTCTTAGCGTCATTCATTAAATCTTGGAATTGCTCAAATTCTAAAGTATTTACTCCATAAGCCCTAGAATATCGATTTTCTTCGTCCTCAACCTTCTTTATCATTTCTAATAATCTTTGACGCTCTAACAGATCTTCACTGCTTGTCATTGAGAACGATTGGAGCCATTTATCAGCATATTTCCTCATTATTGAATAATCAAAAAGCTTATTTTTAAGCTCATGCCACACCATTCCATCCAAAACTGCCGCATTTACTCCACTGGAATTACACCTATTAGGATACGGATGGCTTCTTAATCTCTCGATACAACGATAGTAATAACTCCCAGATTTGCTACATCCATCACCAACTCTTCTATTCCCGCAGCCGCAATAAGTTAAACCAGAAAGCAGATAATCGTATTTCCTTTGTTTATTGGCATATTTTTTATTAAAATCTAGAATCTTTTGAATCTTCTCATAAAGGCCATAATCTTTAATTAATTGAGGGACCTTAAAAGAAATCCAATCCTCTCTTCCCCTTAACCGTCTGCTCGTCTTTTTTATTTTCTTATATTTCCTATCTTTAATTGGGTTTTTAGCCACTACTGCCTCTGATTTATTGTAATAAGCCTTACCGGTAGCATAAGTGTCACATTTTAATATTCTAACAATCGGTCCCTTCGTCCAAAAATCACTTTTTCTTTTCCTAGGCTTAATATCTAAATCGTAAAGATGCTTTTGTATCTGATTGATTGAAAACTTATCCACTCCAAACCAATTCCATATAAGCCGAACTGCCTTTGCTTCGTCATCATCAATAACACATCTTAGAGGCTCTTTCGGACCGCTTCTAACAAATTTAAGACCATATAATGGCTCTCCGTTGATAATAACTCCCTGTCTAGCCTTATATAGCTTTCCCCGCCTCATTCTCTCGGCAATCTTCACCCGTTCATACTCGTGGAAGACACCCTGCATGCTTTGTAGCACTCTTGTTTCTGGACTGTCTGCCTGCACATCGTGCAAAGATATAAACTTAATGTCTCTATCGGCTAACTCCTCAATGATTATTTCCTGATGGGCAAAGGTCCTAGACAATCTGCCCCGATCATAAACATAGATAGCATTAAATTTTTCTTCTTTAGCAGCATCCCTCATTAAATCAAGTGAAGGCCTAGCAATCATCTCACCACTCCAGCCATCATCAATAAAAATATTATTAGGTAAAAGCACATTACCATCAGCAGTTATTTTTCTTTTAACCTCGTCCAGTTGTGATTCAATAGTCTGCTCATTCTCCTGCCTACCAGTGGAAACTCTGGCATAAAGAGCGGCATTTAAGGGTTCATGGATTCTGTCATTAATATCTTTCATTTCTTTGCACCCGCCTCAAATAGCTTTTCTAGTTTATCAGCATCAATTCTCCAAGATTTTCCAAACTTAAAAGCCGGAATCTTCCCTTTTACGGCCAAACGGTAAACCGTCCGCTTATTAACTCTAAGCTTCATAGACACTTCCTCTATCGTCAAGTATTTGTTTTCCATATTGCACTTCATTGTACTTATGTGTCATTCCCTTTGTCAAGCGTCTCTTCATTAAAATATTATCTCTGGCAATATCAAAAATTCTGGCATAGGCGACCTTAATCCTGCTCTCATCAGCAATAACATCTTTAAAAGTCACCTTTGGGACCAAAATCCTATTCATATTGCTTTCGCTCCAAAAATTTCCTCAATTTCCTCTGCTACCCCACCATGCGACTCACTATTATTTTGGGTATTAAATATAGTGAGCGGGGTGGTGGGGTAAATTAGAGTTTTTCTCTTATCAGACTGGTCCTGCTCTTGAATAATCAAACCTGAAGCCTCCAGAATGGGTATAATCTGCTGTCTTAACTGCCAATCAGGTAAATGCCGCCCGTAAACCTGAAAATGCTTCTGTAGGATGTCCTGCCTGCTCAAGCCAAGCTTTACCACCCCATCTAACTCACTATTTCTCTCTTTGTAGGCAGTTAGAATTATGTCCTTATAGAGATTAAAAACATAAGGCGGCAGGTTTAACTCTTGGCTTTCAGATATTTCATCCCAGATATGAAAGGCTTCCCTAATATCATCATCATTTGCCACCAACGTTTCCCCGTCCCTCTGCCTAAACCATAGGTTTAACAAGGCTAGAACCTTAATCAAGCCGATAATCCTGCCAATATCCCTCTGGTGTCGTGGTTTTAACATCTTGGCTTTCTTAAAAAACAATTCCTGCAACAGTGCCGGCGAGCCAATCTTAATTTCCTTAATTGATTCTGCCCTAATCACTAAAATTCTTTCCATTAACAGCTTTCTCTCTGGGTCCGAATCTAAAAAGCTATCATAAGACAAACTGTCTGCTTCTTTCCTAATCTTCTGGTAAATTGCCTCTCTAATCTTCTCTTGGTTAATCTCCGGCGACAGTAATAGAAACCTAGTCGCCTCCTGTTCATCTAACATCAACCCCGCCGTGCAGAAAATCACCGTCGGGTAACCAATAAGATAGATATTCTTGGTCCTTAATCCTGCTTTTTGTGACTTATCCGTTATCTTGAGACGAATCTCTTTTTTATCATGGGAAAGCATTGGCCGCAGGTGTTGGAGCAGTAAAGTATGAGGTTGGTCCAAGAAAATAAGGATTTTTCGGGAAAGATCTACAATATATCCCTTTTTTGCCTTATTTAAGACTCCGTAATCATGGAAAAATGCCGTCGGGCTACAGTAACCCACCTCTATCACATCTTGCTCTGGAAACAGCTTCCCTATCTCCGTCGGGATAAATGACTTACCTGTAGAAGAAGGGGCATTGAAACTGATATTAATCTGGGAATCTTTAGTATAGGCAGACAATAACGCCAAAAAAGCAATCAGCTTATTAGTTTCATCTCTCTTAATCGTCAATCCAAGAATTTTTAATAAATCACCCGCGGTTATCGGCTTAAACTTAGAAACATCAATCTCAACAGGCTTCTCATCAGACCTACTATCTTCAGCTTTTGGAGCCTCAAGTTTAAACTCTTCTTTGACTAATTCTGATACCGGCGTGGGGATGTCATTCGTATTGATCATAAAATTTCTTTGCTAATTTGCTAACCGCTTCCTGCTTTGATAGATAAACCGATTCGTAAAGTTTTTTCCTATTTTGGTCCTTCTCCTCGGTATAGGCCAAAAACCAATCCACCTCTTTATCTATAGCTATTTTTAACTGGTTAATATCTGATAAAAGCTGGAGAGTTTCTTCCTCAAAACTATTCATAATCAATTTTCGTATAACCTCGATTTGATAATCCTCATTTGTGAAGTAAACTGCTTTGGTTCAATCCTCAATTTGCCACTCCAATACGATTCCACTAATTCATCTAAGCCTTGCTCTCTCTTAAATATAAACTCAGCTCTTTTGGGATTTGTTTTATCTATTAAATCAAGCGGAAACCAAAGACTGATAGTGACTGCCAAAGATAAGTCGGAACTCTTAAAAAAATCTCCCTGCTTTAACAATTTAGTCATATTCATTGAGTAGTAATTATTAATTCCATGCCATTTAACTACAAAAAAAACCTGCCGTATAACCAGCAGGTCAGTCGACTATCTGGAGTATTTTTTATCCAATTTCTATTTTCTGAAGTGATTCAACAAAACGCTCATAATATTTTTGAATTTCAACTGCCTCTGGTACAATATTATAAAAATTATCTGGGTTCTTTTCTAATAATTTTTCAATTGCTTTTGTCATTTTCGCCCAGGAATTTATACCATCCTGTTTTAATATCCAAGCTACTTGACCCCAAAATATTGTTTTTTGATCTCTATCAATTTCTTTTTGCCTTGGCAATTTATATTGAATATTCTCGAATAATTTACGATTTTTAGGATTTTTTAACCATTTTACTAATTCATTAGCCGAAACTTTCCTAGTAAAATATAGTGCAGGATATTTCATGACAGCTCCTTGTCTATACGCACTTTCAAAGGCTGATGGCAATTCAAGAAGATTTTTAGGTTTATTATAAAAGTATTCAGGAAGATGAATAGATATTCCCTCTAAAAAGGGTGGCACGGGTAGTCTATGAGTTAAAATTACTATTTCAAATGGAATTCGCCAATTTTCGGTCAATCTGTAATGCTCAACAATCTTTGTTGACTCTTCTTCTAAAATTTGTTGAAAATCATATGGAATTGCAAAAATAGTTTTTTTTAAAATGTCTTTAACAGAATCATTTTCAGGATATTTTAGTAATTCTTTTACGTTTATCTTTAACCTAACTGCAAATATCTGCTTATAAAAACTCTTTAACCACGAGAGCAATTCGGCAACCTGATAATTACTTCTTGAAACCTCTACAACTCCAAATAATTCCGGAGCATAATGAACATCTGCACGATTTTCAAATTCCTCAAATATAATATCATCGCCAATCCTAATTTTCATATTAATTTTAATTCTCAAAATCAAGTCTTATTATCTAATTTAATCCACATTGTTTTTGATAATAAGGATTATTTCTTACCATATCCTCAATTAGGGGTATTACCTCTTTCATAACACAGTTATTAAAATCTTCCGTTCTGCATATTTTTCTAGCTTTATCCTTCAAATCAAGTAGATCCCATGAGATTTTTAGTTGATTATTTAAATTATTATAGCCTTTTTGTAATCGTCTATTTAATGATTCTCTTTCCTCTTGGTTAAATAACCCGCCAAGAAGTAATTGATTATAAAATGAACTTACCTCATCTTCTACGCAAGAAATTTTATCTCCAGACATAATACTGTTCAGATAATTATTTGCATGGGTTGTTTCATGAACTAGTACAAAGGCCGTCAATAAATCATCGTTGTTTCTATATGAATAATCCACTTTAATTAATAATCTATCTATATTTGAGCCCTCTTCATCTAAAGTAAATATACCCTCAGTTTTATCAGTATTGGAATATTGAATATCTAAACAATTTAAATAAGACCAATCTGCTAAATTTTCTGTATTATATTGTTTATACCAATCGTTAAATCTTTGTTTCATTAAGTTTAACGCTCTCTCAAATTCGGGAGCTATATTATAAGGCTCTTTTCTTATGCAACGTGGAGCTGGAGTATTTGCTACTCTCCAATGATAATTTTCATATACCCACTTTTTATAATTTCTTTGTATTTTGGTTTGACTGCAGTTTTCATTTAAACAATTGGTCTTTGTTCTGTCGATATATCCAGCATTTCCATCTAAAATAATTTTATTGATATAAACTTGGGAACTTTTAACATTGTTTTTTTTATCAGATTTTTCCATTGATTCAAGATAATCAGATAAAGATTTTTCCTTTTGTAATTCGTTAGACAATAAATTATATACTTTAGAATATTCTTTATTGTCTTCAAGTCTAACTAATACAAGATATTTTCTTTTTAGTGCTGCCTCTGTTTTTAGTTCGGGAATAAAATTTAATAATGGGAGGTTAACGAAAGAGATTATGAATTTAAATACGATTATCCCAAGAATTAATAAAAGTATTTTTTCTAGTGAAGTAAATTTGTGTCTGTTTATTTTTTTTCTCATACAATTTTTTTTGTTAATTTTTAATAACACTTAGCAATTGCATTATTCATTTGTTCACCATATGCTATTTGGCATTGCCGCTCTGCTGAAGTCGCCCCATAGAGAATACTACAACCTTGAATTAAATCATTATATTTTGATTTGATTTCAGACTTGCATTTATCAATTTCTGCTTGTGATTTGTTGATGACTGTAATTGGTGAAGGATTAATATTAATCTGTGTATTAGTTTGAATATTTTGTTTTTGCTGATTCCAGTATTCATTAGATTTTATCGTGCATTTGTTATATGTAATCATTCCAAAGTCAAAAGAGTATTTTTCAGATGAAAAAGAGCAGTTAATTTTTATCTCCTGATTCCCTGGATTAACAAAAGTTGGTTGGGTAAAAGTTTGATTATTTCGATTCTGGTCAACACTACATTTATTTTTATCTTTATAAAAAATCCATTTATCGCCTATTTGACAACAAATAGAATTGTCACATTCACTTTTTTTAATATATACAGTTCCACTTCCACACTCAGCAGTCGTCCTACAATTCACCATATAATCCAAATTACTATTGGTATTAGGATTTACAGGATTTGTCTTTGGCTGGCTAGATGGTAATAAAGATGGGTTTACAGTAGGACTTGGTAAAACAATTTTTTGCCGTTCACGACCAGCTCTTTGCTCTTTAATAATTGGCCCAGCTAAAACAACAATTGGCACTATTAAAACTAATACTATTGCAAAAAACAACCCCTTCCCAACCTTTTTAATATCTTGTTTCGCTTCGACAGATTTAGATTTTTTTGCTCTCTTATGTTTTATTGAAACTGCACCTATAGATCTATTTGCAGATTTGTTATTCATTTAAATAGAATTATAACATTTTTACCAAATCCCTTTTTAATCTAAACATAGAATGCAAAATAATTTAAAAAAACTTATTGAAACCACGAAATCTTTTATTATCATTTTGCTTTTCATAAACAAGCCTATGACATCTTCTGCAGGCCGAAACTTCAGAATAAGGTGGAATATAAAGATAACGCACCCTTTTCCCACAAGCAGGACATATAAACCAAAAAACAAACCCCTTTCCCAAATTAGATTTTGTATAAGTCAATTTAACTCTATTAGGTTCTGTAAATTCTATTTTGCCATTAATTTCCTGCTTTAAATTGACCGTTGAGTTTTGTTCAATCTTCACTATCAAATCTTTCACAAATTGTTCATCGTTAAAATTAAAACTGTATTTATTATCTAAAGATACACTCTTTTTAAGATCCAAATAATAGTTTCTAACAAATACGCTGGCACTTATAGATTGAGAGTTTTCAATTAAAGGCCTTTTGTCATATTTATAAATATACATATTGACCTAAAATACTAACAATCTTTAATAATTCTTAATATATCGATTTGGCAGATCAGGCACTCTTGATGCCAAAATTCTGCCTAAATAATCTCTCTGAAGAATTTCTCTATCTTTTCTGGCTCGGGGTAAAACTACTTTGAAGTAAAAATCAAATGTAGGGATAGTGAACAGTGTATCCCGACGGATAGGTTCATGTTATGATTGTATCACTCTATGAGTGAACTAATTTATATTATTTTGGCTTCGGGGGTGATTAGCT
>PFLI01000132.1 GCA_002785065.1 Candidatus Roizmanbacteria bacterium CG_4_10_14_0_8_um_filter_33_9 | reverse complement strand
TAATTTTTTATATGGTGTTTCTAAAAAACCATATTTATTTATTTTTGTGTATAAAGCCATATAAGTTACAACACCAATGTTAGGTCCTTCAGGTGATCTAATAGGGCATATTCTTCCATATTGCGAAGAAGAAATATCTCGAATTGAAAACGAAGCTCTTTCTTTTTCAATTCCACCTGGGCCACCGACAGTAATTCTTCTAAGATTGTCAAGTTCGGAAAGAGGATTTGTTTGGTCAATGATTGTAGAAAGTTGAGAAGTTCTATAAAAAGAATTTATCGCCATAATAATAGGTTTAGAGTTTATTATTTGGGAAGGACTGGGAAATGTATCAGAAGGAACTAAGCTCATTCTTTCCTTGATTTCTTTTTCGGTTCTCACCATTCCGACACGAATACCATATGTGCCAATAAGTTCTCCTACTGTTTTAAGTCTCCGGTTTCCTAGATGGTCGATATTATCGAATGTTCCTTTGCCTGCACTTAGGTTGACAAGGTATTTTAAAATTGCAATAATATCTTCTTTTGATAATACATGAGATTCTTTATTGATTTCTCCTTCAAGATGAAGTTTTTTATTTATTTTATATCTTCCTACGTCTGCAAGCGTATATCTTCTATGATTAAAAAAGAGATTATTTAAAGTTTCAATTGCATTTTCAAGTATAAGTGGTTCTCCTGGTTTAATTTTTCTGTAAAGCTCCAAAATTGCTTCTGATTTATTCTTAGTACGGTCCTTTTTAATAGTTGGGATAATATATTTATCTAAAATAGATTTTTCGATATCAGAAAAATATGAAAGAATTTGATTATTATTATCACCATCAAAAATTTTTAAAAAAGCTGAAGCTAAAAACTTTCTTTTCTTGTTTATTTTTCCTTCAATAACCCCGTTTTTATTAATGGTAAAATCAATCCAAGATCCAATATATGGTCTAATTTCTGCATTATAAAGAGTTAATCCGGTTGTTTTATCTATTTTAGCGGTAAAATAGACTCCTGGCGATCGAACTATTTGGTTAATTATTCCTCTTTCAATGCCGTTAATAATAAAGGTGCCTCGAGAAGTCATTTTAGGAAGATTAAAAAAATAAACATCTTGACTTTTTTCTGCACCCGTTTTTTTATTTGTAAGTCTTACTTTTACATAAACTGGGCAATCATACGTAAGCTTTTTCTTTGAACATAAATTCAAATCATACCTTGGTTTATCAAAATATATATCTTCAAAGTGAAGAGTAAATTTTTTTCCTGTATAGTCTTCTATAGGAAAAAAATCTTGAATAATTTCACGAAGTTCATAATCTAAAAACTTTTGCCAAGATTGTTTTTGAATTTCTATCAAATCTAACTCCTTAATACTTTGTTCCTGTTTTCCGAGAATAACTTCTGAAGATTTTGGGTTAGTATTACTGGTAGAAATGCTCATCGATTTTAGAATTAGTAAAAATGATTTAGATAACAAGAAGATCCCCCACAAAAATAGGGATCTTTTTAAAAACTTCTAAACTATACTA
>PFLI01000081.1:833-2785 GCA_002785065.1 Candidatus Roizmanbacteria bacterium CG_4_10_14_0_8_um_filter_33_9 | reverse complement strand
ATTATTGGATTAGAAAATACTGTGATTCAAAATAAATTATTTACTCCACTTAAACCACTTTTTTTCCACTGCTTTTTCTATGTCAACAGAGTTGGATTTTGCAAGAAGCAGAACATGACAGAAAACATCTGCAAGCTCTTGTTCAAATTCTTCTTTTAATTGAAGTGGCTTTTTATCTTTATTTCTCCCTCTTCCGGACATAGTAAGATAACTTTGTGTTAACTCGCCTACTTCCTCTTGGAGTTTAAGCATAAACCAATTTGATTCACGATGAATATGAAATTTTTTTGAGTAGGACTTGGAAACTTTTTCTATCTGGTCAATAAGTCGTTTTAATTCCATACACTATTATATCACAAAGAACTTTGTAACAATCCCTATTGTGAAGCGATTACCTTTATTACACTATAGTTGCATAAATTCCCTTATGATCGCTTAAACCTTCAATGATTCGGATATTTTTGACATGAAAGTGCGATGTTGTAAATAACCCGTCAACAACGAAATCTAAATTCCCCTCTCGATGTAATACTGGATCTATTGTTGAAGATATCTTTTTTGGAATATTATCTGTATATGTTTTTACAAGTTTTTGAAAAATTGCTTTTCCCCGTGGAGCATTAAAATCTCCACATAGTATAAATGGTTCTATCTGTTTTAATCTGATTAGTAATTTCTCCATATCACTTTTCTGCCTATCCGTTGCCTCTCCATCAGGGCTCCATGTAAAATGAGTTGTCGCAACAGTATACATCTTGCCTTGAATCTCAAAAGTAATCCAAGATATCGCCCGATTGCCAGAATTTGGATTTTCTTTGTTAAATCGCGGAATCTTTGATCTTTCACCTACATAATAATATGAATCAAACGAGGTTATTTTCTGTTTTATAAAAATCGCCAATCCCCATATTCCTTTTCTAGCCAAAAAGGGGTTTTCATCTTGAATATCCATAGTCGGAGTAAAACATGATTGCATTCCCAAGACTGCCTCAAAATGAGGAAGGTCTACTTGAAAGACCTCTTGAAAGCAAACAATATCGAGTTTTTCTTTTTGGAGAAAAGAAATAATCCTGTCAATGTGTTTGTCTCCTTCAATATTCAGATTAAATAACTTAATCATAAAATATAGTATTAAACCATTTTATTTTTTATATTTTTCAAAGTATTTTTTATAGTGTTTATAAGTATAAGCAAAACCTGTATGAAGCGGTTTAGGTAAATCTTTAAGAGTATGCCACTCAATTTTTTCATTATTATCAGGTTCATTAAGATATACTTTTTTTGGATCAACACAAATAAAAAACGGTATTGCGAGCCAATGAGTTTTTCTATTATTATATATTCGAAATATCGAATGAGCGGGCAGACGATCTTGAATAATGCCATTGCAGCCATATTCTTCTTTTATTTCTTTTAAAACGTTCTCCTCGGGAGTCAATCCAAACTCAAGTTGACCTGATCCTGTATCCCACTTTCCTTGTTCGTCACGACAATGTTTACTCCTTTTATGAAACAAAAAGTTTCCTTTTCCATCATTGCAATAAAAAGGTGTAGAAATACCTATATAATCAATCCCTGGTCTCATAAGGATAGTATAACAAGTAAAAATATCGTTACCTTTAAAATAGTATAATACTACTGTTTACTATGTTTATGGATTACCAAACAAAAACATCGCTCATCCTCCCCTTTAAGGGGATATTAATGGTAAGTAATGGCGGTCGAAACCCAGAAACAAACAGTCATATCAGACCAATAGAAAGCGGTCCTCAAAACCAATTGTATGCATATGATTTTAGAACTGAAAACACAGGGAAAGAAAAAACACTTGAGGATTATCCAGTTTTTAATAAAGAAATTATTGCGCCTGCTAATGGAATTGTTATCCAGATAATAAATGGTGCAATGGATGTCCTTCCGGGCGAAAGAGACAGAAGTGTTGGAGTTGGAAA
>PFLI01000081.1:0-821 GCA_002785065.1 Candidatus Roizmanbacteria bacterium CG_4_10_14_0_8_um_filter_33_9 | reverse complement strand
TGATCATCAAAATGGAGAATATAGTCTTATTTGTCATTTTAAATACAATTCAATAAAAGTAAAAGTTGGAGACAAAATAAAACAGGGGGGTGTTTTAGGTTTATGTGGGAATACCGGAAATACAACCCAACCACATATTCATTTTAATTTACAAGATAGACCCCGTATGCATTTGGCTCACGCTCTCCCCGCTCAGTTTAAAAGAATACTTGTTAATGGAATAGAAAAATTTAACTACGAACCAATAAGAAGTGAAGTTGTTTCTAATCCCTAAAAACAATAAACAATGCTAGTATTTTCCAATTCTCTCACTTATTACCTTGACTAACTGGGCGTCTTTCCATTCACTGTAATTATATTTAATACCCGGTCTATCATTTAAAATATGATCGAAATAATATTTTGATGGCGGGAATATTTTTTCCATCTTGAGAAGTTTTGGAATTTCTATCCACTGCGATAATCCTTCTTTTGAAGATCGAATAGTCTGATGAGTAGGAATTAAAGCACGGAATAAATACTCTACCCATACTTCTCCCCGGTCTACGTGATGATGAAAAGCTAAAACTTTGAGTTTGATATTATCCTCATCAATAGTTACTCCCGTCTCTTCCTTTACTTCCCGAATTGCAGTTAACAACACATCTTCCCCCTCATCAACATGTCCGCCCGGTCCGATCCAATAACTCGGCCATTTCTTTTTATTTTCTGCTCTTTTGTGCATTAACACACTCCCCTTATAAACAACCCACGAGCTTACGCTCGGGGTTTTGGGGAGAGGTCAAGCAGAGCTTGTCCAGAATCCTCTTGACCTTGAAGGT
>PFLI01000018.1 GCA_002785065.1 Candidatus Roizmanbacteria bacterium CG_4_10_14_0_8_um_filter_33_9 | reverse complement strand
CAGATATTTTACTAAAAGATTATAAAAAGAAAATACAAGAAATTAAAGCTGCATCAAAAAAAGGAGATATTTGGGTGCCGGGAAAAGATCAGAAACCTCCTTCTGAGCAAGATGAAAAAGCAAAAAAAGATAAGTTATTTAATGAAGTTCTTACCGCAATTTTAAAGGAAGTTGTTTGTGATGTTTCACCTCTTATTATTGAAGCCGAGCTAAATAAACGACTCTCACAGCTCGTTGATGATGTTCAAAAGCTGGGTTTAACAGTGGATGCCTATTTACAATCTAAAGGATTGAAAATGGAGCAGCTGAAAAAACAATATGGTGATGAAATAGCTCAAATGTATAAACTTGAATTTATTCTTATGGAAATAGCCGATCAAGAAAAAATTACTGTTGGTCAGGAAGAAATCCAGAAGATTTTTGACAGCATTAAAGATGAGAAAGAAAAAGCATCAGCACAAGCAAATTCATATTTTTATGCATCAGTTTTACGGAAACAAAAAACCCTTGACTATATTATAGGTCTATGATATAATTGGGGTTATGAATGCTAAAATGAGCTCAAAAACTCAAAGTAGTACAAAAACAACAACGAACAGCATTGAAGCTTTAAAAGATCTTGGTTCTTCTATTGCTCAAAATACAGCTAATTCTTTCAAAGATATGGGTAGCGGAATGATGGATCAACTTTTTGGAGGATTTGCAGCCCAGGAAGAATCGTACGACGAACAAATAGAAAAACTACAGAAACCACAACAGAAAAAGGATAAACCTTCATTACAGCGTGAACGAAACTTGTTTAATTACCAAACTCATCATGAAAATACTATTGTTACAGAACAGATAAAACGTTTGGTTGAGCAAATTAAACAAGAAATTGAATGTATTAAAAAAGCTGATAAAGCCTTATTGAATGAAGTTCAAGATATCCAAAAGATATCTATGGAATCAATTTCTGAAAAACCCGGTGTATATCATATTCGTTTCCTTGAAATTGTACTTCGAACGCTTCGTTTGCTTCGAGCAAAAATTGGCGAATCAAAAACATGGATGCAGGCTTTAATGTCAAAAAAGAAAAAAAGAGGCTCCCTTTTCGCTGCTCGTTCCAAAAAAAGCGGAACACAATATTCTCTTTCACAAGAAATCTCAAGCTCCAGAAGTGTTCAATAAGATTATTCGATGATATTCAAAAATGTATTTACTCCATATGCCCAACTACCATCTGAAGGAGGGGTATATTTTTTCATAATTTCTTCGGATGTAGTAAGGCCTTTATCAATATAATGTATTTTTATGCCTTTACTTATTGTTTCTATTGCTTCTTCATATGAAGAAAAACGTGTAACTTTTCCTCCATATATACCCCATCCCCAACAATTATATGAATTCTCTGGTATGTGTTTGCATAATCCGGATTCTTGCATTGCGATTGCCGGAAGGAGTCGGTAATCAAAATTATAAGTATCCGCATTTTTGACAAACACATCTGCCTTATCATATAAGACGGAATTATATTTCCGAAAGAAGTATTTAAGATTAGCAACTCGAATATCTTTTGTTTGAAACTCTTGTAAAAAAGAGGTTGAAACGCCGTGTTTACCGATATCGTTTGAAAAAGCTTCGCTTATACTGGTAATATCGGAAATAACATTTTCATAAAAGGTCAGTTTTTTATCGC
>PFLI01000097.1 GCA_002785065.1 Candidatus Roizmanbacteria bacterium CG_4_10_14_0_8_um_filter_33_9 | reverse complement strand
TCCATTTTACTCTCAAAAGGAGAGGATTCTGGAAGAAACTGCCTCCCTCGAGCTAACGCTCGGGGTTTCAAGTAAAGTTATTATGAAAAAACTAGTTGTTATAGCAGATTGGACATCAGATTCACTTACATGTCAAGAGTTTAAATCTTCTTTTGAAGGCTTCTTGAAAGTAGACAAAAGTCTCAATATATCTTTTGTTTCTTCAACTCCGTCAACTATCCATACTGGTTTTTTAGTCTCTCAAATAGTAACTACCGAGGAAAGATATGGAGATCCACTCAATACTATCATTTTTCAAAACACAGACCCCCGTATTTATACTGAAGAAGCAATCGTGCAAGCAAAAGGAGCTGAATTTATTATTGTTCGTTTAAGTTCTAACATTATTGTTTGTGGCCCAAACGCCGGTTATGATTTTTCGTTTATTCGCTCAAAAATTCAAAAAGCATTTACTTACCCTGGATTAGATAAAGGAAGTCAGTTTCGGTCTCGCGACCTATTTTCTCGTGTTTGCGCTCACTTGGTCGATGGAATGGAAGACGAACTGGAACTTGAAGAAATGCATATAAATATGATTCCCGGCTTAGTAAATTACTATGTTATTCACATTGACAATTATGGGAATATAAAAACTTCAATTACTCATGAAGATATAAGAGAAAAGTTTCAATTAGGAGATTCTTTTAGTGTCAGAATTAATGATGTTGTAAAAAATGTCAAATTTGTAAGTAATTTGTTTGGTGGTACACCGGGTGAAATAGTTATCTATCCTGGATCTTCCGGTAATCCTAAAAACCCATTTATGGAAATATCCATTTGGCGACATTTTACTGAAAAAAATGCAACAACAGGGATTCATGCATTTAACTTTCCTAAACCGGGAATGAAGGTTAAATTAGTATAATACGTAAGGAGCTTCTTGTTTAAATTTGTTTTGCTTATATCGTTCTATTATGTTTTTTGCATGGATAAAACCTTCTTTTTCTATTTGTTTTATTTCCACTAAATTGTCAATATGTCGATATAATACTTCATCAGCTTCCTGATAAGTAAACCCAAATTCACCTTCATCAGTCTGCCCCTCCCAGAGATCCGCAGATGGTGTTCGTTTCATGATGTTTTTGTCAATCTGTAAATAATTGGCTAACTGGTATACTTGTGTTTTAAAAAGATGAGAAATAGGTTCGAAATCCGAAGCTACGTCACCATAACGAGTAAAGTATCCAAGCAAATGTTCTGTCCTATTTTCAGTTCCACAAACTAACGCATTTTCTTTTTTAGCTTGATCGAATAAAATGATCATCCGAACCCTCGCCATAATATTTCCTAATCTATTTTTTTCTGTAGCTCCTGTTGAGTTAGCTATTTCATCAACTAATGATTTTATAGTTACTTTTCTCCTTTTCGGTTTGGGAATCTGTAAAGTTTTAGTGAGTTCAGAAAATTCTTCCCAATAGGATTTTGTATAGGGAAGATGATAAACACATATGTTTTGAGGACCAATAGACTTTGTTAAAAGTTGAAGGGAGACTGTTGAATCAATTCCCCCAGACCAACCAATTACTGCATTTTTTTTACCAGTTTTTTTAAAAGTTTCTTGCAAAAATTCTATTATCTTCTTTGTCTCTTGTTTAGGATCAATAATTAGGTTGGATGTCTTCATGTTTTTTTGGTATTTGTTATTTAACATTTGGTATTTTGTATAACTTATTTTTTCTGATATATCTTTCAACTTTTTCATCGACCATTCCTTTAATTGGTAAACCTGTTCTTATACGTTTTCTTATAAGACTTGAAGAAATATTACTCACGATCAATTCAGTTTCTTCCAGTATGATAATATGGGACGGAATAATGTTGAGTTGAAATGCTCGTTTAACCCGATTTTCTAAATTTACAAAATTCGTATCGCGGGGAAAAATAATAAGATTATGATTTTGCACAATATCACTCCATTTATTCCATAATCTAAAAGTTTCGAGCTGATCCGAACCTATAATCCAATAAAACATATGTTGTGGATAATGTTCTTTTAAAAGGAGAAGCGTATTAATTGTCTTGCTTGACTTATTGAAATTTGATTCAAAATTCGAAACAATCAAAGGAGGAGTAGAAATGTATTCCACCATTTTATACCGGTAGGTATACGATGAAATACGAAAATTTTTAATAGGAAATTCTGGAAAATACTGGTAACAAACCATAAACCACACTTCATCCATGTGTAGTTTTTCAAGCGTCTGTCGGGCAACCAAATAGTGACCAATATGGGGTGGATCAAATGCTCCGCCTAAAATTGCAATTCTCATCGATCTTACTATTGTATCATTTCATTGGTGATTTCTCCTTGCAAAAAAGATTGTTCGTTGATAAAATGATACCTTATGGAAGAACAAACAAAACAAATAGAAAAACTTTTTAAAGCTGGCGTACATTTAGGGCATAAACGAAATCGTCTTCATCCTAAAGCTAGAAAATATGTATATAAAATGATAAACGGCACAGCAGTCATTGATCTAACCCAAACAGTAAAACAACTAAACAAAGCAAAAGAAGTACTCAAACAAGCAGCGAAAGATAATAAAAAAGTTCTAGTAGTTGCCACTAAAAAAATCATAAATCAATTTATTACTGAAACGTGTACTGTAAAAAAAGTTCCCTTTATTACTCAAAAATGGCCATCAGGTCTCCTAACAAATTTTGAGATGATAATGAAGAATGTGAAAAAGATGAAGTCTCTTGAAGAAGGCAAAGCAAACGGCTCATGGGATAAGTTTGTTAAACACGAACGAACAAAACTTAGTAAAGAATTATATAAATTAAATAAATTTTATTTTGGACTGAGCTTGCTTGAAAAAAAACCGGATTACATTCTTCTTCTTGATCTTAAAAAAGAAAAAAATGCTTTGACTGAAGCAAAAAAACATAATATTCCTGTTATTGCTGCAATTGATACAAACGCAAACCCTGAAACAGTTGATTTCCCGATAATGATTAATGATGACTCGGGAACCTCTGTTCAACTTGTTATGAAAGAACTTCTTGACGCATATGTCAAATAAACTAGATATTGAAAAATTAAAAGAACTGAGAGATCGATCCGGCGTTTCTTTCGCACTTTGTAAAAAGGCCCTTGAAGAAACTCATAATAATATGGCAAAAGCAGTGAAACGACTGCAAGAAATTGCAGGAACAAAAGTCGCTGAAAAATCTTCACGAGTCACATCTGATGGCGGACTTTTTAGCTACGTTCATCACAATAGAAAAATCGCTGCACTTGTTGAAATTGTTTCTGAAACAGATTTTGTTTCAGGGAATGAGCAATTTAAAAGACTGGGGTCTGAAATTGCAATGCATATTGCTTCAATAAGCTCTAAAACAGTAGAAGAACTTCTTTCCCAAGAATATGTCCGTGATCCAAGCAAAACAATTTCAGATTTAATTAAAGAATCTGTTTTAAAATTTGGAGAAAATATTAAAATAAAACGATTTATACGCTGGAAACTAGGAGAATAACAGTATGGATCTTAATCAATTTAAAACAAATCTAACTCAAACCCTTAGCCATCTCAAAGAACAGCTAAAGACTATTCGCACCGGTCGGGCAAATCCTTCAATAATTGAAGACTTAGCTGTTGAAACATATGGTGGATCCACAATTCTTAAATTAAAAGAACTTGCAACAATTGTATCCGAGGGACCTTCTGCCCTTATTGTTGCACCTTTTGATCCTTCAACCATACAAGATATTGAAAAGGCTATTCTCAAATCCCCGTTAGGCCTTACTCCTGCAACTCAAGGATCCCGTATTACGCTTCGAATTCCTGCAATGTCACAAGAGCAAAGAGAAAAATATATTAAGTTAGTTGGTCAAATGATAGAAGAAAAACGCGTTATTGCAAGGAATCATCGGGACGATGTAAGAAAAAAAATAAAAGAATTATTTGATAGCAAAGAAACGACAGAAGATGAAAAATATAGAGTTGAAAAAGAAATTGATACTATCTCTCAAAAAGCAATGGAAGATATACAAACTCTTAAAGATCTTAAAGAAACCGAAATAAAAGAAATATAATATTTTTCTTCCAATACTTTACAAAATTTGTTGTTAACTAACAACATTATGGGATAAATAAACAATAAAAACTGTTATTTTATACTAACAGTACTTGCTTTTTGTTTTCTTATGTGATGTAATATATTTTATGTCAATAATAATTTTCCTTCTTATTCTTGGAGCGTTAGTTCTTATTCATGAATTTGGCCATTATATAATCGCTAAAAAAAATAATGTATTAGTTGAAGAATTCGGCATTGGTTTTCCACCACGTTTGTGGGGAAAAAAGGTTGGCGAGACTTTATATAGTATTAATCTAATACCACTTGGAGGTTTTGTAAAATTACACGGCGAAGAGTATAACGAAATTAAGGTAAATACAGAATCTAAGAGTCAAAAAAAACGAGCTTTTGTTTTCCAAAAACCTCATATTAAAGCCGCCATTATTACTGGAGGAGTTATAATGAACTTAGTTCTTGGTATTACTATTTATTATATTATTCTTTCAATAAATGGTTTTCAATCAGATGCAATACCTCTTATTAAGCCATATCAATTTCGATTTGGATCTCAACAGGGAAGAGTTGTAGTTACGGCAGTACAAAAAGATTCACCCGCAGCAAAAGCTCAATTATCACCAGAAGATTTAATAATAAAATACCAAATTTCACCTATAATGTATGAAACTGCATGGAAGTCGGTTAACTCTGCATCAGAGTTGATTTCTATTATTAAAAACTCGCAGGGAAAAACGGTATTTCTCTATACAGAAAGTGTAAAAAATGGTGTAAAAAAAACTATCCAGGTTATACCAAAATACAATCCTAAGCTAAAAAGAGCTGTTATTGGAATAGGCTTGCTTGATACCGCCATCATATCCTATAAAACACCTATTCAAAAAGTTTTTTCAGGCTTTTTCCATTCATATAACATAATGACATATAATTATTCAACTATCGCATTTCTATTTCAATCTGCAGTAATGGAGAAGAATGCTGAACTTGTTACCGGTGTTGTTTCAGGTCCAATCGGTATTTTTTCGGTTGTCTCAGATATAGTAAAAACATCCGGAACAAAACTGATAATGAACATACTAAATATTACTGCTCTGCTTAGCTTATCACTTGCTTTTATGAATATCCTTCCTTTCCCAGCTTTAGACGGAGGAAGATTTGTTTTTGTCCTTTATGAATGGGTTTCAAAAAAACCAATTAATAAAACGGTTGAACAATATGCAAATTTGGGTGGATTTATATTTCTTATTTTACTTGCACTTGTTGTCTCCGCAAATGATATAATGAGATTTTTCAGATAATACTCTGTATTCTCATTACACATTTTTAAACAAAAAATGAAGCTAAAATTTCGAAATATTACTATATCCGGTGGTGTATCAACCGGTAAAAATACGTTATTAAATAACTTAAAACCATACCTTATTCCACTTGGATGGAAATTTACATCAGGCGGACAACTTCTTCGTGATTTTGCTAAAGAATATGTCCAACCTTTAGCTAGTCTTGCTGATAAAAAATTTCATAATATGCTTGATGATCGGACAAAACGGCTTCTTACACAAGAAGGGAATTATGTTATTGAGGCATGGCTTGCAGGATTTATGGCAAGAAATCTCAAAGATACACTACGGGTGTTATTGATATGTGATGATGACGCGCTTCGAATAGATCGAGTTGCAAATCGTGACAAAGTTTCAATTGACAATGCAAAAAAGTATATTAGGGAAAGGGAAGATGTGAATTTTAAAGAATGGAAGCGAATTTACGGCGACTATAACTTCTTTGACAAAAAGTATTATCATCTTATCATTGATACATACTCTTCGGGTCAGTTAGAAACGGTAGGAAAAGTATTGGACAGACTTGGATATTCAGCTGAAAAATAGTAAATAAATAGCAGTTCTAACTTACTCTAAAAATCTTGTTATAATATTATCTATGTATTATTCTAAACTCTTCGGAAAAACGGTAAGAAAGGCTCCTTCAGATGCATCAACTGCATCACATAAACTTCTCTATCAAGCGGGGTTCATCCGTGAATCAACAGCAGGGCGTTATTTTTTTCTTCCTTTAGGCCAACGAGTCCAACAAAAAATTATGAAAGTAATTAAAGAGGAGATGGATCAAGCAGGAGCGCAGGAAATGATATCGCCGGTTCTTCATCCACTTGAACTTTGGAAAGAAACAAATAGAACTAATACGACTGGTTTTGAACTTATGAAAGTACAAGACAGAAGAGGTGCGGAATTTGCACTTGGAGGCACTGCTGAAGAAATGTTTGTCGATGTAGTACGTAAGTTTCAATTAAGCTATAAAGACCTTCCATTTAATATTTATCAATTCTCAACAAAATTCCGAGATGAACTTCGAGCCCGTGGCGGGTTGCTTCGAGTCCGTGAGTTCATTATGAAAGACGCTTATTCTTTTGATGTTGATGAGACATCTTTTAAAAAAAAATATGAAAAGATGAAGAAGACATATACAAAAATATTCGACCGTCTTGGCATTCCAACTCAGATTGTTGAATCGGATAATGGATATATTGGGGGTGAGTATTGTCATGAATTTGTAATGGAAGCAAAACAAGGGGAAAGTAAATACTTATTTACTGCTGATGGATCATACGCAGCACACCAAGATGTTGCAGTGTTTCTCCCTGCAAATAAAAATATCGACGATGAAATGCTTCCTTTGCAAGAAATAGAAGCGATAAGAGGTACAACTATGGAAGACGGAGTCAAACTGCACAAAAAACCACTCTGGCAACAAATAAAAGATGTGCTGTTTGTTGATGAAAAAGGAAGATTTATTCTCGCAATTATTCGTGGTGATTATGATGTAAACGAAATAAAACTTAAACATCTAACAAAATCTATTGAACTACGTCATGCCACAGATGATGAAATTAAAAAAAAGATAAACTCAGAACCAGGTTTTATTTCACCGGTCAATATTAAAAAAATGGTTGATAAAAACGTAAAACTGCTCATTGTGGCAGACACATCGCTTCGAACTATTAAAAATGCATATGGAGGAGCGAATCAAAAAAATAGAGACTTATTTAATATGAATATTGATCAAGACTATAAACCAGATCTCGAAGGAGATATTGCCCTTGCTAAAGAAGGATATATGAGTAAAGATGGAAAACAAAGACTTATTGAAAAACAGGGAATTGAAGTTGGTAATATTTTTCAACTCGGATATCACTATTCACGTCTTATGAGAGACGCTTCTTTTATAGATAAAGACGGTAAGGCTAAACCATATTACATGGGTTGTTACGGTATTGGTATTGGAAGAACAATGGCGGCACTCGTTGAAAAATATCATGACGAAAAAGGAATTATGTGGCCACTTGCAGTTGCCCCATTTCGAGTTCATCTTATCTCAATCGGAAAAGAACAAACTGATAAAGATAAAGCTGAAAAATTATACAAAGAACTATGCGATCGAAATATTGATGTTTTATTTGACGACCGAGACATTTCTCCTGGAGAAAAATTTGCTGATGCCGATCTTGTAGGAATCCCTATTCGGCTTGTTATATCACCTAAAACAGGGGATAAAGCAGAATATAAAGAAAGAAACAAAAAAGAAATTAAAATAGTAACAATTAATGAACTTTTTAATTCGTTAACACGTTAATTCTTTAATTAAAGAACATTATATGAAAACAATAGTTACCCATTTATCTCCTGA
>PFLI01000169.1 GCA_002785065.1 Candidatus Roizmanbacteria bacterium CG_4_10_14_0_8_um_filter_33_9 | reverse complement strand
AATGTCTGCATTGCTTTTTCTCGTGCTGTTTCAAGCAATTTTTTTACTTCTACATCAATTTTTGATAGTGTATCTTGAGAAACAGAGTTTTGTTCGTAATAAGATTTGCCCCATTCAGCCACATCCATTGTAGGTCCAAAGTTTACCGGACCCAATTGGCTCATACCAAATTCAACGACCATAGCTTTTGCAATTCGTGTTGCTTGGTCAAAATCGTTAGCTGCACCTGTGGTTACTTCATTAAATACTGTTTCTTCTGCGGCACGTCCACCCATCATAACAGCCATTGCTTCGATAAGATGCGTTTTTGTTTCGTGCAGTTTATCTTTAGCAGGAGGAATAAGAGTATATCCAAGAGCCATTCCGCGCGACACAATTGAAATCCGGTGAACGGGGTCTGTGTGCGCCAGAAAATGGCTGACAATTGCATGTCCTGCTTCATGATAAGCTGTTAATTTTTTATCCATATCAGATTGTATTCTTTTTTTTGCCGGCCCCATTTTTACTTTGGTTGCCGCTTCTTCAATATCTTCCATATTAATTTCTACCTTTGTATTACGAGCAGCTTGGATTGCTGCTTCATTAAGCATATTTTCAATATCTGCTCCAGAAAATCCCACTGTACGTTTTGCAACTTTATCCCAGTTAACATCTTTTGCAAATGGTTTGCCTTTTGCATGGATGGTGAGAATAGATTTTCTCCCTTCAAGATCCGGATAATCAACAATAATTCGTCTGTCAAATCGTCCCGCTCGAAGAAGAGCTGAATCTAAAAGATCTCCTCGGTTTGTTGCAGCAATCACAACAACTTGCTCAGTTGGATTAAATCCATCCATTTCTACCAAGATTTGATTGAGTGTCTGTTCTCGTTCATCATGGGAAGGCATGGCACCGACTGATCGAGCTCTTCCAATTGCATCAATTTCATCAATAAAAATAATGGTTGGTGCACTTTTTTTTGCTGTTGCAAATAAATCGCGTACGCGAGCTGCCCCAATTCCAACTAGCATTTCCATAAATTCTGATCCGGCAATGGAGAAAAAAGGAACGTTTGCTTCACCGGCGACTGCCTTTGCAAGCAATGTTTTACCGCATCCTGCAGGTCCGACTAAAATAACTCCTTTTGGAGTCCGAGCGCCCAGCTTTTTATATTTTTCAGGATTTTTTAAAAAATCTACAATTTCTTCCAATTCTTTTTTTGCTTCATCTACTCCTGCAACATCAGCAAATGTTGTTTTGGGCAAGTCTTTATTAAACCGTTTTGCTTTTGATTGACCAAAAGAAAAAATAGAATCTTGTGCTCCGCGGGCTTGTCTGAACAGAAATACAAAAAATGCAACCATCAGAATAGTTGGCACAATGTTCCATAAAATATTTGCTAGTGCTGATGCTCCCTGAGTATCTTTGACTGTAAATTGAACACCGTTTTCAGGTTTTACTCCGGCATCGCGGAGTGTTTTAAGAAAGCTGTCGCTTGCCTCTTTATAACTCACTGCAATTTTATCATCTTTGTAATAGGTAAAAATTTTATTGTCGACAACTTCGACTTTTTTTACCTTATTATTTTTAATATCTTGAATAATAGTTGAGATAGATTTTTCAGGTTCAACTTGATTCATTTCCTTTGTTATTGCATTAAATGCATACGAGATGAATATGATGACAAAAAAAATAATAAAAATATTTTTTAAATCAAATTTAAAACTAAATTGTGCAGTTTTTTTCATTGGTTTTTTC
>PFLI01000115.1 GCA_002785065.1 Candidatus Roizmanbacteria bacterium CG_4_10_14_0_8_um_filter_33_9 | reverse complement strand
AATCTCAATTTTCTGCTTATCACTTATCAGCTGTTTAACAATAAACGGTTGCATAAGGTGACCTCCATTGATAATAGAAGCAAATGCTCTAATCATCTGAATTGGTGTTACTACCAAACCTTGACCAAAAGTTGCTGTTGCAAAGTCAATAGGATACCACTTCGAATAAGGTTTAATGTATCCTGATACTTCTCCTTGCAAATCAATATCGGTTTTTTCACCAAAACGATATTTATTTATAGTATCAAAAAGCATTTTATTACCCATTTTTTCACCGATATAAACCATTCCAACATTTGACGATTTTTCCAAGATTCGTGTCATATTAATTTTTCCTTCATATGAATTGTTCCACGTTTGGATTGTATATTCGCCAATAGTAACCGACCCTGATTCGTTATATATATCATTAATCTTAATTGCTTTATTTTGTAACGCTGCAGCCATAATCAATGGCTTAAAAGTTGATCCGGGTTCGTATAAATCCGAAATTGCTGAATTTTTGAATGTTTCTTCAGAAGTGGAATAATAGACTTCTGGATCAAAATCAGGTAAGCAAATGAGGCTTAATATTTCCATCGTTTTTGGATCTGCCACAATTACACATCCCTTTTTTGCATCATACCGATCAATTCCTTCTTTTAACTGTTTTTTTACAATATTTTGAACAGAACTATCAATCGTTAATACAAGATCTCTGCCATTTTCAGGCGCAGTTTTTTCTTGAGTTCCAAGAAAGATCGGTTGATTGAGAAGATCTCTATCTGAACGAATCAGTCCAGGTAAACCTGATAAATCCTTGTCATAATATCCTTCAATTCCAAAATATCCAACACTATCACCTTCTATATTTTTTCCCACAAATCCTAAAATATGTGCTGAAGCAGAACCTTCTGGATAATATCGCGTTTGTTCTTCATCATATCCCATTCCAGTCAATTTTGTTAACTCGAGTTGAGTAACTTGATTTTTAGATAAACCCAACTTGATAGAAACCCAGTTTTTTGTTTTATCAAATCTTGCCTCAATCGATGCCTCCTCCATTCCAAGTATTGGCGCAATCGTTTTAAAGGTGTCATATTCATTTTTAACTTTCTGTGGTTCCATAAATAATCGATATTTTGTTTGATTTGTTACTAAAGGAAGCATATTTCTATCAAAAACCCTTCCTCTTTGTGGATAAATTGTTTTTGTTTTTAAGTAATCAGATGTATTTACAGGGTTAATTACTTGAATATAAAATAATCGAAGAATAATGATTAAGAATAGGCAAATAAACGAAAAAAATAGTAAACGAACTTTTGTCATACATTATCTATTTAAAGCAAATGGCGCATTATTAAGATAAATTGGATTTATTTCTTTATCGATAGTTAAACTCGCACTCATTGACGATGCATATTGTAACGACGAAATCTTCGATACTTCTGTTTCTAAAATAGTATTTTCTTCTTGATATTTCTCTTCATTTACTTCATATTCGTGTATTTGTTTACTTACACTTACTCCCGTAATAATAAAATATATGTTTCCGAAAAAGAAAAAAAAGATTAAAATACTAAATAGATACTTTTTAAAATACTTCATATAATTATTACTCTTAACTTTGCCGATCTTTCAAAAGTGAAATGATCTCTTCCAAATTTGATAACTTTTTTCTTTAACTGTTTTAAATGATTGTTTTTAATAAATCTTTTAACAATCCTATCTTCTAAGGAGTGAAAACTAATTATTACTATACGGCCTCCAGAACGTACTAATAACAATGCCCCTTTTAAAGCTGATTCCAAATTTTGATATTCACTATTAACTTCGACACGAAGAGCTTGGAATATCCGAGCTATGGCACCATTTGGACTATCGGTTACTACATTTTTGATTATTTTAACTAAAGAACCTACTGTTTTTATTTCTCTTCTTTTTCTTTCTAAAACAATAGCACGCGCTATTTGAAGTGAATATAACTCTTCGGAATTTTTCGCAAATAGCTTATATAACTGCTCTTCATTTAAACTGTTAATGAGTTTTTTCGCAGTTATTTCGCTTGTTTTATCAAGCCTCATATCAAGTGGCTCATCAAGTTTTTTATAAGAAAGACCTATGCCTCCTTTTTGAAGCTGCTCATTAGAAAGACCTAAGTCAAAAAGTATTCCGGATACCGATTTAAACCCACACTTTAAAGAAATTTGTTCAATACTTGCAAAATTACCAATTTCGAAAGTTACGTTTTTATCTTCTTTAAACATATTTATAAGTTTTTTTATTTGATTCTCATCCCTATCAAGAGCCAGAACATTGGCTCCTTTTTGAAGCATTGCCCATAGATGCCCGCCTTCTCCCGCAGTTGCATCAATATAATATTCTCCTCTCTGAATATTTAAACCCTCAATAGATTCATTTAACAAAACTGGTCTGTGCATATTAGTTTTTAATATCTTTTAAGTATTTACTCCATTTTTCTGGATTCCAAATCTCAAAATGATCTCCGATCCCAACTATAATTACTTTTTCTGATAGATTAGCATATGCTAAAAGTGTTCTTGGAAGAACAAATCTGCCTTGATCATCAATTTCTAAATACATCGTTGAAGAAAACAAAAATCGTCTTTTTTCAATTTGTTCTTTTTCAAGTAGGGAAACGTCTAAGAGAGATTTCGCTCGATTTTCCCAGTCGTCTTTATCATAACCTGCTAAACAAGAATCAAAACCTTTCGTAATAACAAACATATTTCCTTTTAAAAGTTCACGAAGTTTTTTAGGCAAAACAACACGCCCAGGAGCGGAAAATGAAAGTTGATATTCACCAAAAAACACCATATATAACCATTTAACGCCATTTAAGCACGAATGTCAAGCGATATTGTAATACAATGTATCAAGAGGTAAAATAGCATATGGACAAATTTTTGAATAAGACTAAAAAAATAATATTTACTGAGCAAGGAGGTATTATTTCTTCAACTCTAATCTTGTCAGCTATGATTATTATATCGAGAATATTTGGATTTCTCCGTTATAGAATACTTTCAGGTTTTTTTGAAACAGGACAACTGGATATATACTTCGCTTCTTTTCGTATACCAGATCTTGTCTTTGAAATTCTTATAACAGGAGCGCTTACATCTTCATTTATACCTATTTTTATTAAATATCAACATAATAAAAAAGATCTCGATACAATTGTTTCATCAATTATCAATATTCTAAGTATCTTTCTCTTTTTTTTTATCGGAATTTTGTTTTTCGCAATGGACCGCCTCATCCCAGCAATTACGCCCGGTTTTAATAGTGAAAAAGTTAAGATAATCACCGAATATTCAAAAATATTATTAGTTGCTCAATTGCCTTTTTTAGTTTTTGGTAATTTTTTAACCGGTATTGCTCAGGCAAATAAAACTTTTTTAGTCACAGCTATAGCTCCTGTTTTATATAATATTATGGTAATAATAATTACTTTACTTGGAGTTGCTAAATTTCATTTATTTGCACCTATACTTGGGGTAATTATTGGTTCATTTATTTTTTTTCTCGTTCAAATACCTGTTTTAGGATCGTTCAACCTTTCATATCTACTTACAATAAAAATAACAACAGGGGTTAAGGAATTTTTTAGAATTATCGTTCCGCGCATCCTAACCGTATTACTAGCACAAATAGATACAACTATTGATTTAACTTTGTCGACTTTGCTCGGAACTGGTTCGTATACAGTATTTTATTTTGCACAACACCTACAACTACTTCCAGTATCTGTTGTTGGAATTGCTTTTGGGCAAGCATCTTTACCTTACCTTACTGAAATGTTTGAGCAAAAAAAAATTGAAGAACTAAAAAATATTATTGTAAGTTCTATATTAAATTTATTTTTTTTGACAATCCCTTTTATGGGATTTTTTATCGTTGCGAGAACCCCCTTAGTTCGTATGTTTTTTGGAGGACAAAAATATGATTGGAGTGCAACTGTAGAAACTGCATATACGCTTTCATACTTTGCCCTATCACTTCCTTTCCATACAATTTATTACTTTTTAACTAGATGTTTTTATGCGGTTTTAGATAGTAAAACTCCTTTTGTCATGAGTCTTATATCAATAGTAATAAATACCGTTCTCAGTGTTATTTCGATTCTTCTATTACATCTTCCCATCTGGTCATTAGCTCTTTCTTTTTCTATATCTATGATAATAAACGTAACATTTCTTATTATTCTTCTGTCTAAGAAAATTCCAGGATTACATATTTCTTATTTAATAAAAAGTACTATAAAAATTATTCTATCCCTGAGTATTGCTTTTCCTGTCACCTATTTTTTTATTAAACTCACTGATGGACTTATTTTTGATACGTCTCGAACAATTAATGTTTTTTTTCTCCTTGTAATAAGTTCATTACTTTATTTCGGACTCTATATTATTACTGCTTGGTTTTTTGAGATCAAGGAAATCTTTCTTATCACAAATCTCCTACTAAGAGCAAAAGAATACAAACAAAAAATCACCAGTTTTTATTCTTTATATGAGTAATCAAAATAAAGACGAAAAACTTATAGCAATTAACGCGGTTCAAAAAAAATTACTAGGAAAAAAACTATCTTATAAGGAAATATATTCAATTATAGACGAAATTTCTCATGAACGTCTTGGAGACATAATTACTACATATTTTGCTGCTGGATCATTTAAAGAAGGATATTCTACTCATGAATTATATCAATTTACCAAAGCTATGGTTGAAACGGGAAATCGACTTCATTTTAAAGGTATTGTTGCCGACAAACATTCAATTGGAGGCGTATCGGGTACGCGCACAACCATGATACTTGTTCCCATTATTGCTTCTGCTGGTTTTAAGATTCCTAAAATCTCTTCTCGTGCAATTACAACTCCAGCTGGTACGGCAGATGTAATGGAGGTACTATCAAATGTTAGCTTTTTACCTTCAGAAGTCGAAGATATTGTTAACACAACCGGTGGATGTATTTGTTGGAATGGTAAGTTGGGAATTGCACCTGCTGATGATGTTATTATCCAAGTTGAAAAACCACTTTCATTTGAATCGTTCGACAAAATAATTATGTCTGTTATGGCAAAAAAAATAGCGGTTTCAACTACTCATTTAGTGCTTGATATCCCCTATGGTAAAACCATGAAGATTCATCGATATTCCGATAGTGAAAAAGTTATTCGAAAATTTGTATCTTTAGGTAAAAAATTCGGTATTACTGTTATTGGAAAACCGATACATACAATTGATCCTGCAGGTAACGGCATTGGACCAGTACTTGAAGCTATTGATGTTTTAAAAGTTCTCGAACAGGATAAAGAAAGGCCCTTTGAGCTTGAAAAACGTGCGCTTTCCTTAACTTCTGATTTACTTAACATGTGTTATAAAAGTAAACAAATTAGTAAGGACGGTCTTAAAGAAGCAACGCAAATATTACAAAGTGGTGAAGCTTTACAAAAATTTAAAGAAATTATTTCTGCACAAGGAGGTAATCCTGATGTGAATTCACATTCTATTAAAAAAGCTAAATATTCGACTGAAATTTTGTCTACACAATCTGGTATTGTAGGCAGTATTCAAAATCATAATCTACACACTATTGCCCGAATTCTCGGCGCTCCAAAAGATAAACAAGCTGGAATATATCTTTATAAAAAAACGGGAGATACAGTAAAAAATAAGGAACCTTTGATGAAATTGTTTAGTTCTCAAAAATACCATCTTTCTGAAGCTCAAACCACATTACAAATTATACCCGTGTATACTATTAATTAACTATGAAAAAAACACATATTCTTTTTATTTTTCTCTTTTTACTTTTCATTTTTTCTTTCCTCTATTATAAGGAGGGCGAAATGCCTGTAAACAAAAATGATAAAACACCTCGTCTATTTATCATAGACAAAGGAGAAAGTTTAAATTCCATTGCTAATAAACTTTCAAATGAAGGTTTTATTCGAAATAAGGTAGTTTTTTATCTCATTGTAAAAAAACTTGGAATTGAAAAAAATATTCAGGCAGGAGATTTTCGTTTATCAAAATCAATGAACGCTTCTCAGCTCGCTCAAACATTGACTCATGGTACATTAGATACATGGGTTACGATTATTGAAGGACTTAGAAAGGAAGAAATTGCTCAGGAATTATCAACAAATTTTAAGATTTCCGAAATTGCATTTATCGAGCAAGCTAAAGAAGGATATCTGTTTCCGGACACCTATTTATTTCCTGCAAACTCTACAATTGATAAAATTCTTACGATTATTAATCAAAACTTTAATACTAAGTTTACAAACGACTTAAAAGAAAAAGGCCGATCAAAAGGATTGACTGAAAGACAAATTCTCACAATTGCTACACTTGTTGAAAAAGAAGCAAAATTACCCGAAGACAAACAACAAGTTGCAAGTATTATTCTTAAAAGACATCTAAACGATTGGGCTTTGGATATCGATGCTACAGTACAATATGCTTTAGGGTATCAAAAAAAAACAAATACGTGGTGGAAAAAAGACCTAACCCAAGAAGATCTTGAAGCAGATTCTCAGTATAATACCCGTAAATATAAAGGACTTCCTCCTGCTCCTATTTGCAACCCAGGACTTGATTCGATTAACGCAGCGGTAAACGCAGATGCCCAAACTCCCTATTGGTTTTATATTTCAGATAAAACCGGGAAAATGCATTATGCAATAACCATTGAAGAACACAATGAAAATATTGCAAAGTATTTACAATAAGTAAATATTTCCTATCAATCATTATCCATAAGGATTGACATTGTTTAAGTAGTTTCAAGCAACGATTCCGTTGACCGTTACACCTTTTCTCCTATCGTTAATAGGTGATAGGCATTACGTACCTTTTGTTGTATATTGACAAACCCAGCTTCTTCAAATATTTTTTTCATACCTTCATTTGTATAAACATGAATATCTTTCTCCTGAAACACAATATTATTTACAATCACCATGAACTTTGATACAAAGTCACTTTTGAATGGATCAAGTAAAAATACCTTTCCACCTGGTTTTAATACCCTATACATCTCTCTTAAAGATTTGAGACTGTCTGGGTGATGATGGAATGACAAAATACAGGTCACATATTTAAATGAATTATCTTTATAAGGCAAATTATCTGCAGAACCCTCTAATATCTCACCATCAGTATTTTTTAACCTTAACTTTGCAATATGCACCATTTTTGGTGAAATATCTATGCCATACAATTTTAACTCCCTATCCATTTTATGCAATTCCTTTAATAAGAGTCCCCACCCACAACCTATGTCTAACACTGATGTTCCTTTCGTAGGATTAACTATTTTTACTATTTCTTTACTTAAAAAATAAAATGGAATGGAGAATATTTGGTGAAATTTAGCCCAAAAGTCAAATTGTTTTATGCTATTTTCTTCCAATTTTTGCATATGAAAGTATAGCAGAATACTTCTTCTCCCCCATCCTATACCATGCGGATTTACATTGTTTAACAAATGTAGTTATAAGTCTATTTATCTGTTACCTCTCGTTTTTCTTTCTTTAAATAACTCTCGTGCTAAACTATTTGCACTGAATACCTGATGAAACTGATACAATGTACCTGGAGGAACTTTCAAAGCATTAAAACTTACTGCTTCCATATCGGGAAATGCTTGTACTGGAGCTACAATTGCTGGCTCAATTACATGTAAACTAGTACTGTATGCCCAATCAGATAAATTATCTAAACCATTCATATGTGCGGGTACTGTGAACATACCTAGACCATAGTCTAACTTAACAATTTCATGAAAGACTTGTAATAATGGATGTTGAAGTGCTTGGGCTGGCACATCAACTCCTTCTAATGAACCTCTCACCATATCAAATTTCTTACGATTCCAAACTAGTTCAACATCTAAGGCTTCTTCAAGCGCTGATCGTATCATACTCATATGATATGCGAGTTTATGTTTCAAATAATGGGTCTAAAAACGACAAATTTTATTTTTTAATCTATCCCATAGCCCCTTAA
>PFLI01000147.1 GCA_002785065.1 Candidatus Roizmanbacteria bacterium CG_4_10_14_0_8_um_filter_33_9 | reverse complement strand
TTCCCTGTTTGGTGACTTTCACCAATTGATTGTAAAGATCATTAATGATGGCAGGAATTTTTTGAGAAATAATTTTTAAAGATACCCCGAGATCAATTGATAGAGTGATGACCGGAAGAAGATTAGTTAAAAATTGACTGGGAATTTGAGTATTGAGAAAAAATCTGTTTTGCTTGTATTCGATTTTATATGTCGGAATTTTATCGTTTAATATTTTTTTTATAGTAATATCGGCATGAGATGATCCAAAAGAGATAATGGGATATGTTGCTTGGTTTTGGAAATAATCAAATCCCTTATCTTTGCTTACATAAGCTTTTCCATTCTTTGGTAAACTATTTAACAATTCGGCTTTAGTTTTAATAATATTGTCAATTGATCCAAACAAAGCAAGATGTTGATTGCCGATTCCGGTGATTATTCCGTATGTGGGTTTGACAAAATCGCAGATGGTTTTAATCTCCCCTCTTCTATACGCCCCCATTTCCGTAATAAAGAATTCAGTATCAGGATTGAGGTTTTTGAGTATTGAAAGCGCGACTCCAACATCAGTATTCATATTTTTATCTGTTTTTGCAGCGTTAAACGAAGTTGATAACAGATTAAACAAGAGTTCTTTTGTTGTTGTTTTTCCATACGAACCTGTTATACCGATAAAAACTGTTTTAGATTTTTCAACTTTTTGTTTAGCCTTTAAAATAATCTGACGTCGTTTAATGTTAGTTAATACACTGGTAATAATTACTCCAATTGAAACGATAGAAAAAGAAATAAATGGAGCAAATAAGACAAGTAATAAAATTAACATCTGGTTATCAGTCAACATCACTTCCCTATATATATACATATATATAGAAAAAGAAATAAAGCCAATAAGTATATTTCGGAATGTTTTTGCAGGCAGCTTAAAAGGAGCATTAATGAAAAACCGAAAAAAACCCAACTCCTGAATCATAACTTTAATTCTATCGAACCTATATTCTTTAATTTGAAAAAGATAAATAAAATAGAGAAAATAGAAAATTGAAACGATAGATGATAGCAGTATGATTATATTCATGTATTAATAAATACCTTTATTTCTTGTGCAACTAGTTGTGGATCCGATAGAGGAAGGTTATGCCTTTTTCCTTTAAAAATCTTGAGTTTTGTTTGCCCCGCGAAATCCCGATCAGCGGGACGAAGTGGGGAATTTTGAATTTTGGATTTAAGTTCATACGCGAGTGAAACGGGTGTTTGTTTATCTTCTTCTCCCCAAAGAATAAGTGTTGGTACATGAACCGTTGACAACAGTGAGGTGAGATCTTCTGACATTATTTTTTTAAAGTTGGATTCCAGTTTAGGGAATTTGTATAAATCTGAGTTTCTAAAAAAAATAGAATAACCCAGGCGTCTGAAAAAGGGTCCAGCCTTATTTAATAAAGGAATAGAATAAAACAGTCTTTTTAATGAAGATGCAGTATTTGACTTTTTATCTGTTCGTTTATATGCACTATTGCAAAGGATTAGTTTGGAAATAAGAGGAGGATGTGTGGAAGATAAAATAATACCGAGACTTCCTCCAAAGGAATGACCAAAATAAATAATATTACTCAATCCAAGTTTTGTAATAAACTGAGCTATAAGTTCTACGTAGTCAAAACTTCCCCAGTTTGAATTCGGAAGATCACTTTTCCCAAACCCCGGAAGGTCAAGGATAATAACATCGTGTGTATCTTTGAAGAAAGAAGATAATGAGTCAAGACTATTTGAGGATCCTCCCCATCCGTGAACGAATAGAAGAGGCTTCCCAGAGCCCTTTCTCATATAATGAAGCTTTATTCCATTTATTTTCAAATACATAGCTTTATGCCTAAGTTATAGCGATTTTAAAAGCGCTTTAAGATCATTTGGAATCATTGGTTCAAGTTTTTTTCCATCAAGAAAAAAAGTAGGTGTTGCATTGATATTTGCCTGTTCGCCGGATGAAAGGTCGTTTTGGACCTTATCCACCACTCCCTTTGTTTTCATATCAGAAAGTAATTGTTTTGAATCAAGTCCAATTTTATTTGCTGTTTGGGAAATAAAAGCATTAATATCTTTTGTATTATCTAATTTAGATTGTTTCATGAAAACCGCATTAAGCATTTGGTAAAATTTATCCTGTTTTGATGCTGCTTCAACAGCGTATGCAGTATCAAATGCATGTTCATGAATTTGATAAAGTGGAAAATGTCGATATACAAAAGTTACCTTTTTAGTAATGTCAAAATCTGGACTACTTGATGACTCAAATGATGTAAACATTTCCTCAAAAACTTTGCATGCAGGACACTGTAAATCGCTGTAGGTTATCAATACGTGCTTTTTATTTGGGGACCATTTAATATGATCGGATGAAGAAACGAAAGCAACTTTTTCGTAGTAGTTTCCTCCCCCGTTAAGAAGCTTATAGACGCCAAAAAGTAATAGAAAAAGGAATATGACAGATCCGATTATTAATATGATTGATTTTCTATTCATAGTATTTGTATTTTACTGATGAAGACTTCAATTTGCAACAAAGAAAATTAATATAGAACAACTAAAGTGTACAATAACAATAGATTAGATTGTTTTGACAGTCCATATTGAAAAATGAAGCTTATTAGCACTTAAACTTCTTAATTGCTAACATCCTATAATAATATACAATTATTACGTTATACTTTGTCACAAAAGGCTATTTCCACTACAAGGTCTTTCTAAATATTGGTCTATATTTAATCAAATTTTAAAAAGTAATAAGTCTTTACTTTCTTCGATGTTTATAAAATCGTCAGCAATTTCTATAAGTTCATGATTAGCTGTTTTTTTAAAGGCAACAACTTCAACTAAACATCCAACGGACTGTTGGAGATAGTTAACGACTGGTTTAAAATCACCGTCTCCTGAGATAAGAATAATTGAGTCAACTTTTTGACCTAGTCGGATTGCATCCATTGCAATTCCCAAATCCCAATCCCCTTTTTTTGCACCGCCAAAAAATGTTTGTAATGGTTTTTCCTTTACTTCAAAACCGGCTGAATTTAATGCATCAAAAAATTCATTTTCCTTTTCGTTTGGATCAGCTTTTATTACATACGCAATAGCTCGAACAAGTAATCTTTTTTGAAGAACCAGACTAAGCAAATTTTTAAAATGGACTCGGGCTTTATATAAATTTTTCGCTGAATAATATAAATTTTGAACATCAACTAAAACTACTACTCGTTGATCGGGATTTCTTACTATCATATATAAAAAATAAATTAATAATGTTATATTGTATGTTTAGGGCTTTATATCGATATAATCTATTAAAAATGAGCCATTTGATAACAAGCCAATTGTTCCAGATTCAATATGCACATCGTTTGTTTTTGCAATATTTTTAAAGTCGTTTCCATTGATTGAATAATCAATTGAAAGAGTATTTCCTTGTTTTGTCATACGAAGCCAAAATGGTATACTGATATTATAAAACTCTTGTATTTTCCCGGTTGCGATTTGATATGATTTTTGTGCTTTCTCACTTTTTTCGATTACCCAATTATTTTCGTGTGTTATTAAAAAGGACAATTCAGATTGTGGTATGTTATCTGAAGACATAAAAAAGCCAAAAGAACCCTTATTTTCTGGTATCACTTTACAAGTGAATATAAATTGAGTAACTTGTTTCAGTTGAGGGAATGACACACGATTAATTCCGGTGGAAAAAAGATTGAGATATGTATGTTGATCTATTGTTCTGAAACTACTGGATAACGATTTTAATGTTATGACCTGAGACATATAGGGCTTGTCATACCGTTCAGCCCATAACCGATCGATTGTAATTTGAGAGATATGATTTTTTGTGGAGCTTAATGTAAAACCGAATGAGGATATATGTTTATCTGTAAGTGTTTCATGATTTTTTTCATCACGGAATGAAGGGAGTGGAAATGTGAGCATATTCCAACCTCTGCGTAATGGAGAAATGGGAATAGAGTATTGTTTCGCATTATTTGTAATAAGGGAGAATGTAAAATTATCTGTTTGTTGAGCAATTTGTTCACTTTCTATATAGACTGTTATAAGGATAGAATTAAAAGATGAAAGATCTATATTTTTATTTAATTTGATTTCTGAAATGCTTTCGTTTTGTGAAAAGAGATTGATACCAGTATTTCCATCAAGTGATCGTCCTGAATCATAGGTATAATCCCCTATCCAGTTTTCCCCTTCTTTGAATCCTGCAATTTCAATAGATCCGTTTTTATATAACTGACTCCATTCAAGATGGTACGGTAGATAACTTTGATTTTTTGTTGGTTTTCTCAAAAAGAAAGGAATAGATGAAAGTACAATTAGTGCAACTATAACAATAGTTATCGGAGGTAAATGGTGTTTTTCTTGAGACATACTATATATACATTATAGTATACTATCACTATGTTTGTTGATGAAGCACATATTACAGTTAAAGCAGGAGATGGAGGCAATGGGAAAGTTTCCTTTTTCCGGAATAAAAGCGGACCTGATGGAGGAAATGGCGGAGATGGAGGCGACGTATACGCGATATTTGACCCAAATATGACAACATTGTCAATCTATCTTGAGAAGCGAGAACTAGAAGCAGAATCAGGCGGAATGGGAGATAGCAATAGAAAATTTGGGAAAAAAGGAGCTGATTTAGAATTTAAAGTCCCGAAAGGAACAGCGATTATTGATAATAAAAATGGTTATGAGAAAGAAATAGATGAAAACAATACTCGTATTCTCATTTGTAAAGGAGGAAAAGGCGGTCGAGGAAACGATAAGTTTAAATCTTCAACAAATCAAGTTCCTCGTTTTGCAGAACCAGGAACTAAAGGAAAAGAAAAAAAACTCACATTAATTCTTCGTCTAATTGCTGATGTAGGATTTATTGGTTTTCCAAACGCAGGAAAAAGTAGTTTACTCAATGAATTGACTGCTGCGCAGGTTAAGGTTGCTCCCTATCCATTTACTACTCTTGAACCAAATTTAGGTGTTTGTGAAGGTAAGATAATTGCTGATATTCCCGGGCTTATTGAAGGAGCGTCAACAGGTAAAGGACTTGGCATAAAGTTTTTGAAACACATAGAAAAAGTTCGTTTATTACTTCATTGTATATCTATAGAGTCAGAGGACATTTTACACGATTATGAATCGGTGAGAAAGGAAATGGGAGATTACAATAAGAAACTTCTTGAAAAAAAGTCAATTGTTATTTTAACAAAAATTGATTTAATAGATGAAAAATCAATTAAAAATAAATGTGATATATTGCAAAAAGCTGGTATTGAGGTTATTCCTATGTCAGTTCATGACTTTGATCGTTTGGAGAAGTTGAAAAAAACTATTGGCTCGTTTTAATAATACCTTTCAAATAGCGTTGTCTTTTTTCTTCAGAAAATCGTTCGATAGCATATCTAAGCATGGTACGGGGCATTATTGTGTAATACTTTTTAAGAAATAGCTCCTCTTGTTTTTGATCACGTTTTCCTATTTCCCGCAGCATCCATCCCACTGCTTTGTGTATAAGATCGTGTTTATCTTGTATCAGGATTTTACTTATTCGCAAAGCTGTATGGAAATGAGACATTTTAATATAATCAAAGGTTGCCAAGACCGATATTCTTCGTTCCCAAAGATTTTTGGAATGGGCAAATTTTATTAAAATAGATTTGTTTTTATAGCGGCGAAATGGACCTATTATATACGGCGCGGATAGATCTACAAGGTCCCAGTTGTTAATAAATTTAGTATTCTTCACATATAAATCGAAAATCTTTTTTTGTTTTTCCGCTTCCGCTTTGGAAAATTGGGCTGTCAAAATAAAGAGTGCAATAAGTCGGCATTCATGGATCGGGTCTTGTAACAATATCTCAATTTCCTTAAGAGGTAATGTCTTATATTGTTTTGCGATTTTTCTTTGTATGGGGACCGTAATTCCAAAAAATCTATCTCCTTCTCCATATTGCCCTTTTCCCGTCTTGAAAAATCGTTGTAGTAAACGGGCTTTTTCAGGATTTGCATGTGAAAGAATTTCTTTTTTAAGTTGTTTTAGCATATATAAGTTGTTTTTTTCATTCAAGCCATTCCTGAGACTTATTTTGGATGTAATCCTGCTCACCCCAGTTAAACATAATATTATTATAGTCAGCCCCTTTTTCTTTAATCCAGTTTTTAATAAACTGTGTTGTTTCTACAAATGAATTTTTCATTGATATATAATCGTTGTCTCCTTTTTGAGATCGGTAATTGAGATTGAAGATATTTACCGTAAGAGTCCAGCTATTTATTTGTGCATCTTTGTCAGGAATGATAATAGATACCTCTTTATTTGTTGTCGTTTTAAATGTAAAAACATATGGAAGATATGGATATAATTTCTGAATTTCTTGTATCGATGATGATATTTTTGGATTTTCCAAATCAACCCCTGTTCCTTTTTCAGGAGAATATGTAGGGAGAAGGATATTTTTACCAACAGACGGCTGTGTTATATTATTTATCTGTTGCGTTGTTGGAGATATATTGTTTGTATCAATTGCTGTTTTTATTACTTTTTTTGATGGTTTTTTAGAAAAAATATCAAAGATAAACATAATAATAAACAAAACTAAAAGGAGGAATATAAATAGTACGATTTGTTTTTTAGGATCTTCAGATAGTTTCATAGTTGATTTGTTACTAATCTAATAATGGTTGCAACCCCTGGCCGTAAATGTTTTCTTGGAGGATTGCATTTGGCTAAGTCTGCACAATAGACTAAGTACATGGTTTCGTGTTTTTGATCGAACATGTTTATTACATATGCATCATCTTCGCCTTCGAATAATTCAGGGCAGTAGGGATATGGCGTGCTTCCGCAGTTTGAATTTCCACCTCCACTATAACGGGAAAATGCTTTTGCTAGTTCTTGGAAATTTGAAGGAATTTTTCCTATTTTTCCTTTGATATGGTTACCAGCATATATTGCAGAATCCAAAAGAGTGTTAAAACCACATCCGCCGCTTGTAAGAGGAATGGGTATTCCCGGTCCGGATCTTCCACTACTACAACCACCACCCCGAACAATATCGGGTTCATTTGTTCCAATAATTCGACCGCTGATTAAAGATTTATCTTGGCCACAGCTTCCTTCGTTATAATGGATTGCAGTAAGAATTTCCCAGGGAACTCCGGTTTGTGAAGACGCTATTTCATAAACTGACTGATTTGCAAGACAAGCTTGGACTGAAGCTTTAAATTTTAATGCATTTGTTGAAATAGGTGGGAGCGGATTTGGGAGTAAATTACCTGTATTTGTGGTTCCAGAGTAAGGAGCACCTGGTGTTCCGATGGCTGGTTCAGCCAAGAGAATGGACGTTGGAGTTGGCATATTAAGATCCATATCGGTATTTATTGATTCAGGAAGCGAAAAAAATATGTTAAATAAATTCAGAAATAAGCCTATTTGTTTTTGAGCTTTTTGGGAATCATCTTCTGGAATATTTTCTTGGGTTTTTTCTTTTGGTTGAATTGTTGGAGCGATTTGAGAATGAACTTCCGTTATGGTAGCTCTCGAGATAATGGCAATATTATTATTTTGCAACGTTGAAAGAATTCCGTTTTGATTTGCCCAGGCAGTAAAGGCTTCTTCTCCCTTATCGTTTTTTATCGTAACAATATATTTATTAAGAATAGATGAGTATGTTATGGAAAAATCATCGTTGTTTATGGGGACTATTTGTGTAATAATAGCAAGATTTTCTTTATCTTTTTGAGAAATAAGCGCAGGATTAGAAGGCAAATAAAGATCATCCATTGTTTTTTGTAAAGACTGTGAAATTGGAGAAGAATGTTGTGAAGAAAAATTATTAGTATTTGTGGTAGACGATGTATTAATATCAGTGCTGCTATTTTGAGTGTTTGTTTGTTTGTTTTGTCCGCCTTTTTTTGAAGAGTTAGTTGAATTATTTTTTGTATTTATATTATTATGAGGTGCTAACGTTGGGAATAATGATTGATTTGACTGTTGAGTTGCTATTTTATTTCGGAAGGTATTTAGTACTAATATAATAAGCAGGATAATAAACAAAAGAACATTAGTTGCAACAATAATTATTTTTTTCATACAACA
>PFLI01000117.1 GCA_002785065.1 Candidatus Roizmanbacteria bacterium CG_4_10_14_0_8_um_filter_33_9 | reverse complement strand
ACCAAACACTTGATTACATGTCACCTTTTGAGTATTATCAGTTACAAGTTAACAAACAGAAACTGTTACCGATGTACCCGACTTTAACAAATGCTTGATTTTCAGAAATATAAAGAGTATACTATCAATTCACCAAGACTTTAGGTTTATCCGCCTTTGGCGAGACTATAAAATGTTATCATTTCCTAAAGGAGTCCCCTCGAAGCTTTATGCGAAGTGGGGCAAGTGAAACACTATGGCAAATATAAAAAAACAACTTCAGGTTACTAAACTCGTTGATATTTTAAAACAAAATCAACATTTTTCTCTTCTTAAATTTGATAAAACTTCACATATTAAAATGGAACTTTTGAGAAAAGCTTTAAAAAAATCAGGATCAAAACTTAAGGTAATTAAAAATACTTTTTTTCAAAAAGCAATTAACAAACTTGCTCAAGATAAAAAACTTTCACAATATAAAGAGGTTCATAAACACGTTTTAAATCTAAAAGAAAATTCTGCACTTCTTACCTTTGGAAAAGACTGGTCTGAGGGCATGAATGCTTTCTTTAATTTCAGTAAAGAAGAAAAATCTGTTTCATTCAGACTTGGTTGCTTAGACAATGTTACATACGACGCAGATAAAATGATGAGTATTGCCCAGCTTCCCAGTAAAACAGTGCTTTTATCTAACGTTATTGGAAGTATGAAAAGTCCTGTGTCACACTTTATCAATGCAATAAAATTCAATACTCAAAAACTGGTTTATATTTTGAATGCAAAAGCAAAGAATTAATGTTTTGGATTTAAGATTTAGAATTTAACATTTAAAAGGAGGTGAAACGTACATGTCAGAAGTAAAACTATCAGAAAAATTAGAAAAAATCGCAAAAGAAATTGAAACATTAACTGTTATTGAAATGGCAGAACTAGCAAAGTATTTAGAAGAAAAATTCGGCGTTTCAGCAATGCCTGTTGCTTCAGCAGCAGCACCAGCAGCCGAAGCAGCAGCAGCACCAGCAGAGGAAAAAACTTCCTTTACTGTTATGCTTACTGATGCAGGAGCCAATAAACTCGCAGTTATTAAAGCAGTCCGCGAAATAATGCCTACACTCGGTCTTATGGATGCAAAGAAATTAGTCGAATCAGCACCAAAAGAACTACTGAAAGATGCTAAAAAAGCAGATGCAGAAGAAGCAAAGAAAAAAGTTGAAACAGCTGGAGGTAAGGTTGAGTTAAAGTAACTTTGTTACTTTAACGAAATCCTGAGTTTCCATTACATTCGGAAACGAAGGATCCCTATACTAACAGAATTATTAAGAAAACAACCATTAAAAAAATCCCCTTGAAAAAGGGGATTTTTTTTTATATCTTTACTAAGCATGAAAAATACGCTATAATTAATCCTTATGTCAAAAAATAATCAAGATTACGGAGCCGAATCTATCGTTGTTTTGGAAGGACTTGATCCCGTACGAAAACGTCCAGGAATGTATATCGGTACGACTTCACAAGTAGGAGTAAATCATTGTTTGAATGAGATTGTAGATAACGCAATTGATGAGGCGCTTGCCGGGTATTGTAAAAACGTTATTGTCCGCATTGAAGAAAATGAATATTTTACTGTTTACGATGATGGAAGAGGAATACCTGTGGATATAATTCCAAAATACAAAACGTCTGCCCTTGAAATTGTCATGACAAAACTTCATGCCGGAGGTAAATTCAATCAAGGAGCATACAAAATCTCAGGAGGATTACATGGGGTAGGCGCCTCAGTTGTCAATGCGCTTTCCGATCATTTTATCATTGAAGTAAAACGTGACGGAAAATTATACCGGCAGGAATATAAACGGGGAATACCTCAGTATAAAGTTCAAAAAGTTAAAGAGTCCCTCCTTAGTTTTCCATTTGCCCAAGGGACAGCTGTCTCATTTATTCCAGATAAATCCATTTTTACCGAAACAATTGAAATAAATTATAATGTCCTCAAAAAACAGCTTAAAGAACGAGCCTATCTGATTAAAAACCTCATGTTTCATATTGAAAATAACATAACAGGTGATAAATTAGCTTATTTCTTTGATGGAGGAATTATTTCTCTTATCAATGATCTTAACCGCGGTAAAAAAGTATTGCATGATCCTATTCATATTCTCAAATCCGATGGTGAAAAAGAAGTTGAAGTATCGATTCAATACAACGATTCGATGAACGAAATTGTTTATTCGTTTGTAAATGTTATTAACACTCAAGAAGGCGGCACACATCTTACCGGATTTAGAATTGCTTTAACAAAAGCGATTAATAACTATGCTAAAAAAGAATTGAGTGAAAAAGATGCGGGTGACCCATTAACTGGTGATGATGTAAAAGAAGGACTTACTGCAATAGTATATGTAAAAATGCCTTCTACAAATCTCCAATTTGAAGGACAAACAAAAACAAAGCTGGGAAATTCGGAAGTTCAATCGTTTGTACAACAAGCAGTTTCTGAATATCTGGATGTTTACCTTGAAGAAAACCCAAAAGTCGGAAAGGAAATACTCGGAAAAATTCTTCTTGCACAAAAAGCCCGACTTGCTGCTAAAGCTGCAAAAGAAGCAGTACTTCGAAAAGGTGCATTGGAGGGATCAACGTTACCCGGTAAACTCGCGGACTGTTCTGAACGCGACCCTGCAAAATCTGAACTGTTTATGGTTGAAGGTAATTCAGCAGGAGGTACAGCAAAACAGGGAAGAAACCGACGGTTTCAAGCTATTCTTCCTCTTCGTGGAAAAGTTTTAAATACTGAACGGGCATATTTGGATAAAGTTCTTGCTTTTAAAGAAATTAAAGACCTTGTAATAGCTCTTGGAATGGGAATCGGCGAAACAGTTGATTACAAAAAACTACGTTATCATAAAGTAGTTATAATGACTGATGCTGATGTTGACGGAGAACATATCATGACTCTGCTTCTTACTTTTTTCTACCGACATATGCCAACTATTATTCAAAAGGGACACCTATATGTTGCTCAACCGCCTTTATTTAAAATTCAACAAGGAAAAAAAGTGATTTGGGCATATACAGAAGAAGAAAAAACAAAAGTGTTAAAAAATTTATCTCTAACAAAAGGAAGTACTCCTATAGTTCAACGATATAAAGGTTTAGGAGAAATGAATCCTGAACAATTGTGGGAAACAACAATGAATCCAGAAAACAGGATTTTAAAGCAAGTTACCATTTCAGATGAGCAGGAATCTGATCATGTTTTTTCGATGCTTATGGGAGATGAAGTTCCACCACGAAAAAAATTTATTACTACACACGCAAAGTCAGCAAATTTAGATATTTAAAATGTGTTATTTATTTAATTAAAAGTTATTATTCGAAATATTATGGTTCCTTTTTTAATACATAACTCAGTTCTCATCGCGATTTTTACCAGCCTTTTTGCAATTACATATGGTTTATTGCTCTCATACAAGGTAATGCAATCTCCCCGCGGTGATAAAAAAATGAACACAATTGCTGATGCAATTTCTGAAGGTGCAACTGCATATCTTAAACGACAATATTCAGTTGTATTTGTCATAGGAATAGTCCTTTTTGTTGTTCTTTATTTTGTTTTTGATTTATTATCAGCTGCTGGATTTGCAGTTGGAGCTCTGTTTTCTGCAATCGCAGGTATTGTAGGTATGTCTGTTGCAGTTCGAAGCAATATCCGCACAGCTCAAGCTGCAAAAAAAGGACTAGCTGGAGCATTTTCACTTGCTTTTTCAGGAGGAGCAGTAACGGGATTTATGGTTTCAGGACTTGCTTTACTTGCTATTAGCGGGTTTTATTATGTGTTAGAACAGGTCAATATTCTTCAATCGGTTAACCTTCGTCCTCTTATTGCTCTTAGTTTTGGAAGCTCACTTATCTCGGTCTTCGCTCGCTTAGGCGGAGGAATATTTACAAAATCAGCTGATGTTGGTACTGATATGGTTGGAAAAATAGAAAAGGGTATTCCTGAAGATGATCCAAGAAATCCAGGTGTAATTGCAGATCTGGTGGGAGACAATGTCGGAGATGATGCAGGAATGGCAGCAGATCTATTTGAAACATATGTTGTAACTGCTGTTGCAGTCATGATGTTGGGACAATTACTTTTCCCTCATAATAAAATGGTTCTCTTTTTTCCTTTACTTATTGGTGCAGTTTCTACCATTGGAAGTATTTTAGGTTCATGGTTTGTCCGTTTGAATGGAAATAAAATTATGACAGCTTTGTATCAAGGTTTAGGAGCTAGCGCTGTCTTATCATTGGGTGGTTTTTATGCTATTTCATCCATATTGTTTCCTCAGACAAGTACTTTAAAATCTGGAGTATCTTTTATTCATTTGTTTTATACACTTTCGGTTGGTGTTATTATCACGATCGGTTTAGTTATTATAACCGAGTATTTTACCTCAAAAAAATTTGGTCCGGTTAAACAAATTGCAAATGCTTCAAATACCGGACATGGAACAAATGTTATTGCCGGACTTGCTATTTCGATGAAATCAACAATACTTCCTATTTTATTAATTTGCTCAGGTATGCTTATCTCATATTATTTTGCCGGACTCTACGGAATTGCTTTATCTGCAATGAGTATGCTTTCTCTCGCTGGCATTGTTGTTGCAATAGATGCGTTTGGTCCTATTACCGATAATGCAGGCGGTATCGCTGAAATGACAGGTATGGATAAAAAAGTAAGAGAAGTAACTGATGCGCTTGATTCTGTCGGTAACACAACAAAAGCCGTAACAAAAGCATATGCTATTGGTTCTGCTGGTCTCGCAGCTTTAGTACTTTTTTCCAGTTATGTTCAGGAATTAAATGTTGGAGCTTCAGGTCTTACTAGTACTATTTTTTCACTATCTGATCCGAAAGTGCTTGTTGGTTTATTAATTGGAGGTGCGTTACCATATTTATTTGCAGCCTTAGCTATGGAAGCTGTCGGAAAAGCAAGTATAGCTGTGGTTAATGAAGTTCGAAGACAATTTAAAGAAATAAAAGGAATTATGAGCGGTAAACAAAAACCAGAATATGGCAAAGCCGTTGATATTGTTGCAACAGCAGCAATTAAAGAAATGATTCTACCAACCATCATTACGGTTGCAACACCGATTGCTGTTGGTTTTTTACTCGGATCAAGAGCGCTTGGTGGCTTATTAGTTGGTAGTCTCATTACTGGTCTATTCTTGGCAATTTCTATGACAACCGGTGGAGCAGCATGGGACAATGCAAAAAAATATATTGAAGAAGGTCATTTTGGAGGAAAAGGAAGCTTTGCACATCAAGCAGCTGTAACCGGAGATACAGTCGGAGATCCTTACAAAGACACAGCCGGACCAGCGATTAATCCTATGATTAAGGTTATTAATATTGTTGCATTACTTATTGCTTCATTTCTGAAGTAATTAATAACATTTTATGTCAGATACAGATAAACCAACACAAACTGAACCGATTAATCCAAGACAGGTAACAACAGAAATTACCACGGAGATGAAGCGTGCATATCTTGATTATGCTATGTCTGTTATTGTTTCACGCGCACTTCCCGATGTTAAAGACGGTCTTAAACCTGTTCACCGACGCATTCTTTATGTAATGCATAAACTTGGACTTACTTCAACAGCACGTTTTTCAAAATCTGCAAAAGTTGTTGGTGAAGTACTGGGAAAATATCATCCCCATGGAGATTCGGCAGTATACGAATCATTAGCGCGCATGGCACAAGACTTTTCAATGCGATATCCGCTCATTAAAGGTCAAGGCAACTTCGGATCGATCGATGGAGATGGTCCTGCCGCAATGCGTTACACTGAGGTAAAACTCAGTAAAATTTCTGATGAATTGCTGTTTGACATAGATAAAGAAACGGTGGAATGGACTAATAATTTCGATGCAACACTCAAAGAACCAGCATTTTTTCCTGCAAAACTTCCCAATTTACTTTTGATGGGAGCAGAAGGTATTGCGGTTGGTATGGCAACAAAAATTCCACCACATAACTTGAGCGAGCTAGTCGATGCTATCTGCATGATGATCGACAAGGCCGAAATCACAAACGGCGAAAAAAAAGATGAATCAAGACAATCTGAAACAGATACAAAAACCAATATAAAAAATAAACATCTTTATTTTAATACTTCCGTTGATGAAATTTTAGAACATGTCAAGGGACCAGATTTTCCAACACGTGGAATAATTTATGGTGCAGCTGGTATTAAAGAAGCATATATGACAGGTAAGGGAAAAATTCTTATCCGCGCCAAAGTCGAAGATGAAGATATGGGTAAAGGAAAAATGGCAATTATTGTAAAAGAGCTTCCGTATCAGATAAATAAAGCAAGCCTTGTGGAAAAAATCGCACACTTAGTCAATGATAAAAAAATTGTTGGCATCTCAGATCTACGGGATGAATCAGATCGTGATGGTATCCGAATCGTTATAGAACTCAAACGGGACGCACAATATAAAAAAGTGCTCAATAATCTTTTTAAATATACTGAACTTCAAACTTCATTTCCGGTAAATGTCGTTGCTCTTGTTGACGGTGTTCCTCAAACACTTTCAATAAAAACAATTCTTGAAGCCTATCTAAAACACCGTGTAGAAATGGTTACGAAACGATCTGAATTTGAGCTCATGATGGCGAAAAAAAGAGCACACATTCTAGAAGGCTATATTATCGCACTTGATCATATTGATGAAGTTATTGCAGTAATTAAAAAAGCAAAAGACGAGCCTGAGGCAAAAGAAAAACTGATGAAGAAATTCGGCCTCTCTCTCGAACAAACTCAGGCAATACTGGAAATGCAACTTCGCAGATTAACCGGTCTGGAACGAAGCAAAATTGAAGATGAGCTTGCTGTACTTAGAGAAACAATTGCTTATCTCGAGGCATTACTCAAAGACATCTTCAAAATTCTAAAGGTTATTAAAGATGAGGTATTGTATTTAAAAGAAAAATACGGAGACAATCGACGAACAAAAGTAATCAAATCAAGACCAGGAGAAATTACAGATGAAGAACTTATTGAAAATAAAGAAGTTATCGTCGTACTTACAAAAGAAGGATATATTAAACAAGTTGCCCGCGAAACGTTCCGCGTGCAACAACGAGGCGGCAAGGGAGTATCAGGTATGGAAACGAAAGATACTGATAATGTCTATTACATTACCACTGCAATGACTCACGATTATGTATTGTTTTTTACTAATCAAGGTCGCATTTTCCAAAATAGAGTATGGGATATCCCTCAAGGCTCACGCATATCAAAGGGCAAAGCAATTGTAAACCTACTTGCACTTCGTCCTGATGAAACGGTCACATCCATTTTAACTTATGGTGCCACAGGTACTCCAACAGCTCCACAAAAAGGAAACTTTATCTTTATGTGTACTAAAAACGGTACCGTGAAAAAAACAGAATTTGATGACTTCGCAAATATTCGTTCAAATGGAATTATTGCGATTCGACTGGATCAAAGCGATGAACTCCTTTGGGTCAAAATGACAAATGGAAGCCAAAATGTTCTCCTTACTACAAAAGCAGGAAAAGCAATTATCTTTAAAGAAAGCGAAGTGAGAGCAACAGGGAGATCTTCAATCGGAGTAAAAGGAATAGAACTGAAAGAAAATGACCATTTGGCCTCTGCGGATGTAATCGCAAATAGTGAGTTTAAGAAAAATATCTTAGTAATTGGCGAACGAGGAGTTGGAAAAAAAACCAATCTCTCCCTTTTTAAAGGCCAGCATCGAGGTGGAAAAGGTGTTAAGGTTGCATCGGTTGACGAAAAAATCGGACAAATCGTATTTGTCCAAATCGTAAACGAAACAGATACAACGGTAATTATAACAAGCCTTGGAGGTCAAGTTGTAAAAATTCCTCTTACTACCATACCTCCACGCTCAAGATCCGCAAAGGGAGTCATATTGATGAGATTTTCAGACAAGGCCGATCGGGTTGTAAGCGCAGCTTTAGTTTGATATAATAGCCTTATAGTCCCATTATAAATAAGGGGTGGGAAAAAGAGAAGAATATTATGCTTATTAACGGTAAACACATTGCTGAAGTACTTGAAAAAGACCTTAAAAAAGAGTTTAAAGAACTGAAAAAGAAAAAG
>PFLI01000175.1 GCA_002785065.1 Candidatus Roizmanbacteria bacterium CG_4_10_14_0_8_um_filter_33_9 | reverse complement strand
ATTAAATAAAAGAAAACAAACTATTTTATTAATAAGTTTATTTTTAGTTTTTTTTATTGACCAATTTTATGCTATTCCGACAAAATTAAACCAGGAAATTCCAACTCAAATTTATAATTATTTAAAAGATAAACCCCAGGGAACAGTATTAGAAATTCCCTTTACAGTTCGAGATGGCTTTCAATATATAGGATTTGTTCACGCGATCCAACCAATGGCTGGTCAATTGATCCACGGAAAACCAATAATTGGAGGTTATCTGGCAAGAGTGTCTGACTCGGTTTTTGACTATTATGAAAACTTAAAATTTATTAATTATCTAACAAAAATTATCGATAAAGGAAACTATAATCCTTTAAAAGAAAAACCCAAAGAGCCGGTGATCAGCAATTTTCCTTATCAGATAGATGAAATTAAAAAAGAATTAACTTCACTTAATGTAAAATATATTATCTTAAAACAAGATGAAATTTATACAAATGTAGTGCAAGAACTTATCGTGGCCTCAGACTATCGACCTATTTTTAAAGATGGTCAGTATAAAGTGTATGAAAACTAAAAAAAACATTCTTACTATTTTTATAGTTTTGTTTATTTATATTGGCGTTAATCTTTTTATTCATAAAACTCTTTGGCACGAATTTTTTTCAGATAGTTCAAAATCTGGCGCCGTATATGGCGAAGTTCAGGCGGTTGAATGGAGTGAAGAACAGCTTTATCAAAATATCAAATCCGGTAAAAATCCTTTTTCTCAGGTCAAAGGTTTATTCTATCCTTTTGGAACCAATCTCCTATCGGCTGATGCCGGTAATGGTTTTTTCTTTTTGTTTTTAAGACCATTTTTTTCTGTCCATCAATCAATGGTTTTATTGGTGCTTATTCAAATTATCTTAGCAAATTTAGGAATGTTTCTTTTGCTTCGTACTTTTGGGATATCAGATGCGATTTCTTTTTTAATAGGGTTAGCGTACGGTTACATGACTTTTCTTATGCTTCGTCTCGGTCACTTAACTTACTTTTCAGTTTACGTTTTTCCTTGGTTTTATTATTGTTTTTTGCAAATTATTAAAGATAATAATAAGATTTGGCAAAAACTATTTTTTAGTTTTACTACTGCCTTGGTGTTTACACTTGCTCTTTATCATAATCTTTATTATTTCATTATGCTTTGTCTGGCCTCGTTTTTACTATTGGTTTATGTCTTGATTTTTCAAAGGAAAATCGTTGTTAAAACGTTGATGAAAAATTGGCATTGGTTTTCATTGACAGCCGTATTTATTTTGATTTTTTCTTCTCCATGGTTGGCGACTTTTTATGACACTTATCGTTTTGAAGGTCTTCCAAGGACTGAGGGTTGGGGTGGAGCAATCCAGTTTTCTTCCGATCTTTTTGGATATCTTATTCCTTCCTCATACGGTTATTTTTTTGGTAAATATGCAGAAGCTTTTTCTTACAAATTTACCTTTGCCTCGGGAATTTTTGAAAATTTTACTTATCCCGGATTGATTATCATTTTATCCTATTTAGGTGGACTTATTTTATTAATAAAAAAAACCTTAAAAAAGAAAAATTTAATTGTAGTTGCACCTTATTTATTCGCCGGGATTTGTTTTTGGGTACTGACACTCGGTCCGTTTTTGCACGTTTTTGGCAAATGGGGAGTTATCCTTGATGAAGGTATCAGGGTTATTGTTCCCCTACCTTATATTATCTTGCATAAAATTCCTTTTTTGAGTAATTTAAGAAGCCCTGGCAGGCTTATCGTTGGTTTCATCTTTTTTTCTTACATATTAAGCGCTTATATCATCAATTTTTTTATAAAAAAAAAGAGCCGTTTTTTTAAGACAATTTTTATTATTGGTTTATTTTTACTATTCATTATCGACCAATATTTTCAATATTCTTCTGCCTCATCTCAATTTTATCCAAATAAAATTTATAAAAAAATAAACGAAGATAAAAATACAAGTACTGTAATGGAATCACCGTCTGTCATACGTGACGGATTTACGTATTTTGGTGATGAGGGCGGATTCAACTTTTTTGTTGGTCAGTTGGTTTATAAAAAGCCGGTTTTAGCAGGTTATTTTGGAAGAGTGCCAATTTTTAAGCGCGATTATTATATTAATAATCCCCTTCTTGGGTATTTTGGCCGATTAATGGATGAGAATATAAAAAATAACGGCGGTTTTAACAAATCTGATTTGCAAGCCTGGCAAAAACTGAATATAAATAAAGCAAAAGACGCTTTAAATTTTCTTGATGTTTCTTATTTTATTCTTGATAACGAAAAAACTTATTCCGCTTCGATATCAGCTGATTTGGCGAATCTTGACTTTAAAAAAATAATGGATGAAAAAAACTTTTCTTTATGGAAAAGAGACATAGAACAGAAAGAATTTTTAAAAGTTAACATTGGTAAAAATGACGAAATGTATTTAGGAATGGGATGGAATGATAAAGAAAGAGACGGACGATGGGCCTGGAAACGGTCATCGGTTATGTTTAAGGTAATAAATCCAAAAAAATTTATCCTAAATTTCCAGGCAAAAACCTATCACAAAGCTATGCCGGTCGACATTTATGTCGATAAGAAAAAGATTGCTTCCGTTACTATTCCTCTGGAGAACAAAGAGTTTACGATTCCAGTGAACTTTGTTTTAGACCGAGGCATTCATACTATTCACTTTCTTTTTCGAAATGCTTATCGTCCATCAGAGATTTTCGATAGTCCTGATAATAGACAGTTAAGCGCTAAATTTATCAATATTTATTTACAACCACTAAGATGATTGCAATCTTTTTGATAACGATAAAAATCATACTCATATCTCTTTTTTGTGGGTATGGCATAGGATCAGTTTTTCTTTCCGATAATTTAAAGAAATCGGGCTTAATTAGTATAAGTTTTTGGTTGGGAACTGTAATCATTGCTGTTTTTGGAATGATTTTTAGTCTTGCAAAAATTCCCATGAATCAAGTGGCTATTCCGATATTAATAATCTGTATGTTAATTTGGATATATGGTCTTCTTAATAAGAAAGTCGTTTTTTATTTTTCAAAAGAAACTCTCATTGTTGGAGGATTGACTTTAGTAACTATTATTTTCAACCTGTACCCGCTAATAAAGATTGGTTATCCAACGACAATCTCCTTAGGTAATCTCGACCCGATTTCATATACGACCGTGGCGGATTTTTTCAAAACAAACAATGTTTTTCAAGGAAACGAGCTTATACCTTTTAAGCCTTATCTTTGGTCGGTTGGCGATCTGGTTCATCATAGTTATCGTTGGGGATCCCCTATGATTTTGAGTTTTTTTGCCAGTATTTTGAATGTTCGATCATACCAGGTATTTTCGATTCTTATTACAATATTTTTTGGTTTTACCTACCCGATTGTTTATTTACTAGCAAAGACCTTGTCTAAAAGCAAATCAAACTGGCTTTCGTGGACAATATTCCTAACTTATGCGATTAATTCGACTCTTCTATATATGTTATATAATGTTTTCTTTGCTCAAATCATTTTTGCAGGAATTTTTGTTCTTCTTTTAATTTTATTAGTTAAATATTTTACTGATGCAAATAAAAATAATTTTGGATTTAACTCTTATGATTTTTTGATTGGATTGACTTTATCAGGATTAATTGTTGTTTATCCTGAAGGAATTTCATTTGTCTTTTTAGGATGGTTGATTTTTGCTTTATTTAGTTTATTCACAAAAGAAAGATTTTTTTATCTTGTATCTTTTATGAAGATTGGACTAATCGCTTTATTAATAAATCCAATGAGCGTCAAAACAGCCATTGATTGGAATTTAGGATTATTTTTGAACACGATAAAAGTTACCTGGATCGGTTGGGAAAAGATTCGCCATGCTCTGCCTTTGGAAATATTAGGTTTTTATAACCTGTATTATTATCGTGACCTACCAAAATTATTGGATTTATTTTTTGGATTATTAATTATAGCTATTTGGCTTTTTGGTTTTTTTAGGTTAAAAAAGAAACTATTAATAGGTTCTCATATTTTTGTCTTTTTCACTTTTTTTGTAATATATAGATTTATTTTTCCAAATTTTTTTACTTACCATAAAGCCATAACATATAGCTTATTTTTTTATTCTGTATTATTTGCGATCGGCTTGGAATTTATATTTACTTTTATAAAAAATAAAATCATTATTCTTTTAATTGTGCTTTGTTTGACTTTTCTGTCTTTCCGTTCAGCTTGGCGGACAGTCAGTCAGTTGTATTATCATGCTCGGGTGGTCGATGTTTCTCTAATATCTTTGGAAAAATTAAATGAGAATAAAACAATTGATAAACCATTTTATACCAGTGATGTTTTCTTAGGTGAATATGATCTTTGGAAAAGACTTTGGAGAGAATATTTTTTAACAGATAAAGATATTGTCAGTCTTCAGAACTTGACGCAGGATTATGTAAAAAAAGAAGAAATTCCTTATGTATTGGCAGAAAAAAATTCCTTGTCATACGATAATAAAACAATTAAATACAATAAGATAATTTGGAAGAATGAATATTATTTGTTAGGTGAAATAAAGTTAATTAAATAACTATGAAGAAAAAGTTTTTAAAAGGATTTTTGATATTTGGATTATTTTTGGCTGTAAGCCTTTTATTTTATTACAAGATGTTTTGGAGTGAACTTTTTTTCGATCGATCGACAGTGGGAGCTGTATATGGTGAAACGCAAGCGACTGAGTGGGGTATGCAAAATATTTATGACAACTTAATACAAGGTAAAAACCCGTTTATACCAATAAAGTCAATTCTCTATCCGTTTGGCCTGGACTTGGTTGGAAGCGATGTCGGGTTTGCTTTTAACTTTATTTTTTTCCGTCCATTTCTTTCGGCTCATCAGTCGTTGGCGATGATTGTTGTTTTCAGCCTGATCCTAGCGAGCTGTGGTATGTATGCACTATTAAGGCTTATGGATATTAGTGCTATGACATCTTTTCTAATAGCTTTAGCATATGGTAATATGACTTTTTTGACGGCAAGACTTGGTCATCTCGGGTATTTTGTGATTTATTTATTTCCCTGGTTTTTTTATTTTTGCCTACTTTTTATTAAGTCTGAGAAAAAATTTTTGAAAATCCTCTCTTCTTTATTGGTTCCTTTTATTTTTTTAATGACTTTATGGCAGAATATGTATTATTTCATTATTCTTTCGATAGCCTGTATTTTTTTCGCTATATATTTTCTGATTTACAAACATAAAGAGCTCTTTTTGTTTATTAAAAAAAATCTTATTTATTTTCTGTTAGCGATTTTTGTGTTTTCATTGCTCATTATTCCCTGGTTAAAAATGTTATATCAAACTCTTTTGTTTAGTGAAGCACCAAAAGGGTTAGGGTGGAATGGCGCAATAGAATTTTCTTCAGATTTATTTGGAATTTTTATTCCAGGCAGTGATAATTTTTACTATGGTAAATTTATTTCAAAGCTAGCAAAAAATTCACTTTTTATAGGAGGAATTTTTGAAAATTTTAATTATCCGGGAATAATTATTCTCACAGTTTATTTCGCTTTGGTTTTATTTAGAAACAAAATACCGAAAAAGATAAAAGAAAGTATTAGACCTTATTTATCTGCAAGCATTTTATTTTTCTTATTAACTTTAGGTCCGTTTTTGCATATTGCTGGTCAATGGTTTATACAATTAGAAGAAGGAATCAGACTGGTTTTACCTTTGCCTTTTGTAATATTGCACTACATTCCATTTATTGGCAATATTAGAGCTCCGGGCAGGTTATCTGTCGGCATGACCTTTTTCGCATATATTGTCTGTGCTTATTTATTTGATGCTTTATTTAAAGGGAAGTCAAAAAAATTTATTATATTTTTTTCAATATTAGTATTGACAGTATTTATTGCTGATCATAGACCAATTAATGACATAGGTGTTGCTCCATATTCATATCCAAAAAAAATTTACTCTTATATTGGTCAAGATAAAGACGGTTTTTCTGTATTAGAAATACCTTTCTCTGTCCGTGATGGGTTTACTTATTTCGGCGACTTTAACTCGGTCGGTATAACCATCGGTCAATCATATTATAAAAAACCGGTCATTACTGGTTATTCGGGAAGAATTCCTGATTATGTGAAGCAATATTATCAGGAAGACCCATTTATAGGTTATCTTGGTCGAGTAATAGACTTAAATATTAAAAGTAATCCGATAGTTAATACACTAAATTTATCTGATTGGAAAGAACCTGATATAGAAGGGTCGTTAAACAGTATTAATTTTTTGGACATTAAATACATTATTGTAAAAGAAACATATCCATATAAACAAAAAGTAGAAAATTTTCTTGAAAAGTTAAATTATAAAAAAATCATGACAGATGTGAATCATTATGTTCTTTATGAAAGAGATTTGACAAATAAAAAGTTTTTAAATATTAATCCCGTTAATGAAAAGAGTCGGCAATTATTAGGCATGGGTTGGTATGCAAGTGAAAAAGATTTTCGTTGGTCAAATAGAAGAAGTTCAATCATGTTTAAAACCGATTCCAAAAAAAATCTAGTACTACATCTTGAGGCGGCATCTTTTTATAAATCTATACCGCTAAAAGTATTTATTAATAAGAAATTGATTGATCAACTGGTTATGGACTCGAACTTTAAAAAATATCAATTAGAAATTAGTAAAAATAATATTGAAAATGGAATTAATACGGTTTACTTTATTTTTGATAAAGGTTATCAACCATCAAAGGTTATTTCCGGGAATTTGGATGAAAGACGACTGTCGAGTCAATTTAAAAAAATTTGGTTAGACGAAAAATAAAATGAACACGATTATTACTATCCCAAAAATATTATTTTATCCGATCATCAATATTATTATTCTTTTTATTCTCGGTTTTGGTTTAACGCAACTGATTATTCCTCGACAATTAAAAAAATATTCTTTATGGTTGACTCCATGGGTAACAATAATTTTTTCAATATTTTTTTTAGTAATCATAAGTCTATTTGGATTATCAGTAAAACAAGCGATTTGGCCTTTAATTTTATGTTTTTTATCGACTGATATCTATGCTTTGTTTAATATAAGAAAAATTTATTTTAAGATTGATATCAAAAAGAACTTTTTTATTGCCTGTATTGTTCTGTTATCTTTAACACTTAACTTATCGCCTCTTATAAGACGCGATAGGATACTAACAACGATTTCCTTAGGCAACAACGATATCATTGCCTATACGACGGTCGGAGATTATCTGAAAAATCATTCCATCTCTGAAAGTTTTAAAACTAAAGTTGACACAACTACAGATAATTTGCTTCATGATGGTTACCGTTGGGGAACTCCGATAATTAACTCTTTTTTCTTGAGCTTATTGAATCTTGAAGGTTATCAATATACATATGCAGCTCAAACAGTCTTATTTGCTTTATTTATTCCTTTGGTTTTTATACTTTTTGAAATTTTATTTACGCAAAGTTTGATAGGAACACTGATAATAACGATATTAACCGGATTTAACGTGAATCTTCTTTACATGCTCTATCATGACTTTTTCGGTCAAGTTCTTTTTTGGGGTTTGGAATTAGTTCTTTTTATACTTTTTTATAGTTATTTACACTCTGATTTAATTAAAAAAAATAAATTAAATATTTATGATTATTTACTAGGAATAACAGTTACGGTACTATTTTTTTCCTATCACGAACCGGCTTTTTTTATGTTCGCACCGATTGGATTATTTATTATTTTAAAATTCATTTTTGACAAAAAAAAGTCATTATCTTATATTCAGGCAATAATTCGAATAGGTTTAATTAGTCTAATTTCAGGGTCGGTTTCCATAATTAACGCAGTGATTTTTGACTTTAAGCAAGCTTTTATGAGTAATCCGAATCAACCAATCGGTTGGCAGCTTTTCAGGAATAAGATTCCTTTTGCCAATCCTTTTGAAGCAATGGGTTTTTACAGTATTCATAATTTTGAACCTATGCCGACTTTAATAGCTGTGATTTTAAGTGTTTTTGTTATTCTGGTAATTTTAAAGGGAGTTTTAAATAGCAAATATAGACTTTTAACAATCTGTAATCTAACGGTTTTCTTTTTCTTTTTATATTGGACAGGAATT
>PFLI01000030.1:8151-8314 GCA_002785065.1 Candidatus Roizmanbacteria bacterium CG_4_10_14_0_8_um_filter_33_9 | reverse complement strand
ACCGGAAGCACTCAGCTGGGGATTTTACTTTGGATGTTGGCTGAGGGAATCGAAGTAAAAAATTTTGATGCAATTGCGGTTGGCGCTGCACAACAAGGTTTGATAATGCTCGATAATACAACAAGAGACTTACACACTCAAGGTTATGATTTTAGTTTTAACG
>PFLI01000030.1:0-8141 GCA_002785065.1 Candidatus Roizmanbacteria bacterium CG_4_10_14_0_8_um_filter_33_9 | reverse complement strand
AGGACTACATCCTGAATTGACTGCCGGAGAGCATCCTTATTATATCAAAACAAAGTATGGTTTATTTGCGGTTGGAGATGGAGGTGATTATTCCGATTTGGTTCTTCCTCCGGATTTACGTAAACGATGGGCGTCATGTATTACTCGTGAACATATTACTGCTTTATGTGAACTAGATCCCAATTTTAATTGGGAACAATATTTACAAATAGGAGTAGATATAAGCTTAGAATTAATGGTTGTGTTACAACAAGCAGCAGTTAAAGTTAATCCTCTTGAATTTGGTAAAATCTTCGCAAAACAATAAAACAAATAAAAAAATCCACTTGACAATAGAGAAATGACTGTTTATACTTTTTTAAGTTTTTGAACAAAAAATGATAAAAATTACATATTTTGAGGAAAAAAATCCTCATTTTTTATAAATTATCCCGCTTAGGCGGGAATTTTTTTATATGAATAATAAAACATCATACATCAAAGTATCTTCATACGAGGGAAAAAAGGGAGAGGTTAAAAAGGTTGTTTTATTATATTCTGGTGGTCTTGATACATCGGTTATGATCAAATGGATTAAGGAGGAATATAAAGCAGAAGTAATAGCACTTGCTGTTGATATTGGTCAGCAAGCAGATAACATGGAGGAAATACGGTTAAAAGCTCTTAAATTGGGAGCAATAAAATCGATTGTTATCGATGCAAAGGATGAATTTGCTGAAGAATATATTGCAAAAGGCATAAAAGCAAATGCTTCCTATCAGGGTAGTTATCATCTATCCACACCATTAGGGAGGCCGCTTTTGGCAAAGCTTGCAGTTAAGGTAGCTGAAGAAGAAGGAGCAGATTGTATTGCTCATGGATGTACGGGGAAAGGAAATGACCAGGTGAGAATTGAGGGTACTGCGCTTGCGCTTAATCCGGATATTAAAATAATAGCTCCGGTTCGTGAATGGGGAATGGGTCGGGACGAAGAAATAGAATATGCGAAAAAACATGGTATTCCAGTGCGCCAGACTGCATATAAACCATATTCTTATGATGATAATATGTGGGGAGTAACCGGAGAAGGAGGGGAAATCGAAAATCCAGCTTTTATTCCTCCTCTTGAAAAAATATTACTCATTACAACACCTCCTATTAAAGCTCCCAATATTCCTGAAACAATAAAAATTGATTTTGTGAAAGGACTTCCTATTGCAATAAATGGAGAACATATGAAGTTATCTGTATTAATAAAGCATTTGAATGAAATAGGGGCAAAACATAGTATAGGGTTTACTCATCATCTTGAAGATCGGGTGATTGGACTTAAGGTTAGAGGCCTATATGAAGCCCCAGCTGCAGAAATTATCATTACTGCACACCGGAATTTAGAAAAATATGTAAGTACACGATATGAAAATGAATTCAAAATAACAATCGATACAAAATGGGCATATATTTGTTATGCAGGTCTTTGGTATGAGCCGCTCCTTGACGATCTTAATGCCTATATTGATAAGGTGAACCAAAAAGTTACTGGTACAGTAACGCTAACTTTATATAAAGGCGTAGTAGAACCGGTTGCAATAGAAACACCCAATACCATTTTTGAAGAAAAATTAGCGACATTTATGGCATCAACCGCATTTAATCAAAATGCATCACCTGGTTTTATTGAACTTTTTACTCTTCAAATGAGATTGGCGCAAAGAAGCGAAAAAACAGTGTTGCTTTCAATCGGAAAAAGAACAAATAAACAATTGTTATTACGTGATTTTAAAAAACTTGCCGATTTGAAATTTAAAATCTACACCACCTACAAAACGCATAAATTTTTAAAGTCACGCGGGATTGAAAGCATATTGGTAAACAAAATTTCCCAACCTCAATTAAAACCAAATCTTTTCGAGCTATTGAAACAAAACAGGTTTGATTTAATAATAAATATTCCAACCACCGCAAAAATCAAAGGGAAAAAGAAGACTGATGGACAAATAATAAGAGAGCAGGCAATAAGCCATAAGGCGCATCTAATAACAGATTTGACAGTAGCGCAAACATTTATTAATAAATTAGCTACACAAATTAATAAATAAGGTGAATAATAAATCGATCTTAATTAAAAACGCAGAGTACATTATTACAATGGATCGTAATGAAAAGATTTTAAAAGGCTATTCTATATTGGTTAAAGGAAAGCAAATAGCTTTAATAACCAAAAAAAAAGTTAAAGCGGATGAAAAAATTGACGCGAGAGGAAAAATAGTTATTCCTGGATTTATTAACTGCCATCACCATCTATTTCAGGTTGGTTTACGGGGTAATCCAGCTTTACAAAATCAACCAATAGATCGTTGGATTAAGATAGTAAGTAATTATGCGACAGTCATTGATGAGGAAATCGTATATTTATCAGCTTTAGTTAATATGGCAGAATTACTTCTTTATGGATGTACTACTACGACCGACATGCACTATATCTTTCCAAAAGGGAATAGTTTTATTGAAGCGACGATCAAAGCGGCACAGGATATTGGAATTAGGTTTCATCCCTATCGGGGAAGTATGAGCTTAAGCAAGAAAGATGGCGCAGAATTTCCTGATAAAGCAGTGGAAAAGCCCGATGATATCGCGACTCGGACAGAAGCAGTTATAACAAAATATCATAATCCTGATAAATTTTCTATGCTTCGGATTGGCATTGCTCCATGTACGATATTTACAAGTAGAAGGGAAGACTATAAGAATGCTTTAATATTGGCTAAAAAATATGATTTACTTCTTCAAACTCATCTTGGTGAATCCTCTTTTGAAAATAAATATACTAAGAACAAATTTGGTAAAAGACCTTTATCTTTCCTGATGGATTTGGGTTGGGAAGGAAAGAATGTAAGCTTTGTCCATGGTATTAATATGAACATTAGAGAAATAAAAGAGTTAGCGCAGACAAATACTCACGTTGTTCATTGTCCGATTTCCAACGCGCGTAAACCCATAGGTGAAGAAGGGGTAGCTCCCGTTTATTCAATGCTTACAAAAGGTGTAAATGTTGCAATCGGAGTAGATGGAAGTGCGGGAAATGACTCATCTAATGTTTTGGAAGAACTTCGTTGGGCGCGTACTCTTCAAGGTATCCGCAAGGATAGTACTTATCTCAAACCTTCACCTGTTATGGCAATGGGAACAATTAATGGAGCGCGGTTACTTGGTCGTGAGACTGAAATTGGTTCAATTGAGGAAGGGAAAGCTGCTGATCTTGCGATATTTGATATAACAGATACTCTTGAAAGAGTTGGATCAATATACGATCCACAAACCATGCTTTTAGCCTGTCAAGCAACTAGAGCTGATACAGTAATTGTTAATGGCAAAAAAGTTGTTGAAAAGAGTCAGCTGATAAATCTAGATGCAAAAAAGATTATTTGCAAACTGAATAAGCGGTTGAAAAAATTATCATATTGATATACGTTTTATGGAAAAACGACAATTTATTGATCCAAACATTGTAGCCAGGTTGAGACCGAAATATGGGGATAAACCAATGGCTTGGGTGCCAGGTTCGACACCACCAGATTTAACTCAAGCAATGATAGAGCTTGGTTTTACAGCACCTGAAATGCCAACTTTAGATGAAATTTTTCGTTATCCAAGGACTGCAGCAGAAGCATATCTTACCCGCACATGTGCTTTAAATTGTGACGGCTGTAGTGTTCCAGATTATATTCGATGGGCTCGGGAAGATAGATTGGATGATGGAGTTTGGGAGGAAAAAATGTGGGATCTGGCAAGACGTGGATTATTAGCAGTAAAATTTATAGGTGGTGAGGTGGGCGGATTAAGATCTTTACCAAATGTAGCAAAAGCTGCTGTTGATGCTGGAATGAAAGTAAGTATTTTTACAGATGGAGTACCATTTATAACTGATCCGAGTAAACTGGATACAATTATGAATGCAACCGGTGGAAAAGTTACATGGATGACGAGCACTGATTTTTTACCCCCAACTCATGCCATGCAAAGAGAAGCCGGTCAAAATGAAGATACCGCACGTGTTTTCAAAGCCATGCAAGGGTATGATTTTATCAAGCTAATACGTGAAAGAGGTGGTATTGTTGTTGCACATATGATGCTTCACAAATCTAATGCTGGAATAATTACCAATCTTTATGAGGAGGTTGTGGGTCGAGGAGCAATGTTTTCTATCGGCACTATGCAGGTAGCCGCTCATTTGTACCAGGGAAGAAAACCAGAAGGCTATACAAACGCTTTAAGTCTAGAAGATCAAGATCTTATAGCAAGACAGATGGGGGAGTTAATCAGAACTGAACAAAGAAGTATAGCTAAGGGTAACTTCAGATCACTTGCAAACTCTGAAGCTCATTTGGGAACAATGCATACGGTTGGGATTACTCAACACATTGGCTGTGCAAATGTTCTTGGACCTCCTGCGGTTTTTCCAATTATGCCTGATGGAGCTGCGCGACATTGTCCGGTGGTGCAAACATACGATCAGGTAAGAGCATGTCCGGGTTGTGCATATGCGGTTTTTCGGGATGGTGATGAACGATGGGGCAGATATCTTATTACAACGGATGAATACAAAAGTTCAACTGGTTCACCGTTTCCTTCGTTATTTTATCCAACAGCTGATAACAATTTTTTACAAGGAACGTATGGGAGAAATACATAGAGCAGATATTCATGTTCATATGGGTGATATAAATCACAAAGATGGTGGACTTAAACGAGCATGGAGTGATTCTGAATTGAATCAACTTATGTCAGATTGTGGAATGATTGCTGTAGCCAAATCCCACTTTCTACCCTTTGTTCCAGAAGCAAGTCACGTTTTGGGCTCGGTTACTCTTAACTCAGGTTTTTCAGTTGAGGCTGTATATCGGGCAGCTCAAGAAACAAGTAAATCTTTAACTGTTTGGTTTCCCAGTTTAAACGCTAAAGCCCATCATGATGTAGTTGCACATGATGATGGGTGGAAAAGGCTATTCGAAGGAGTAGTCATGGGTGAGCCGTTAACAGTTCTTGATAAAGAAGGCGTACTGACTTCAGAAGTTAAGGATACAATACATGCAATCGCTGAGACGAATGCAATTTTAGCAACAGGTCATCTTTCAGCAACGGAAGTAATAAAACTTATTCCTTATGCCGTAGCGAATGGAGTAAGGTCAGTTGTTCTTACTCATGTGAGTTCCCGTCATAATCGATTGTCGACCGATGAACAAATAGCACTTATTAACATCGGACTCCAGCATGGATCAGAAGTTTGGGCAGAACATTGTGCAGTAACATGGTTTGACGGGCTAAAGGGAGCTTATGATTTAACAAAACATTTTGTTGAACCTATACAGATTGTGGGACCCGATCACTGTATTATTTCTTCTGATTGTGGAAGAGTTTTACCGTCAAATTCAGACAAGCCCTTCACACCGGCTCAATGCTTAGACGTATTTACTTCGCTTCTTGAACGAAGTGGAATTGAAAAGTCATCAATAAGACAAATGACCAATAATAATCCTAAAAAATTATTGAGATTGTCTTTATGAATAAACGATATCCGTTTAAAATCTACTGTGTAGCTCCTATTGAATATTGGCGACTTATGGAAAAAAAATTACTTCTTCTTCCATGGAAGGTTCAGTATGGAAACCGTAGTCGTGCATTATTTGAAAAAATAGTTATTGGTATTCGACAACTTGAAGAAAAAACCTGGACTATTCCCACTCCATCATTTGTTCGTTCAAATTTTGGGTTCTTTGGACCTGGCGTGATTTTGGTGGTTGAATGTGAAGGAAAAATTGTTGCTGAACTTAATTTTGTTGGTCCATTTGCAGCTCATAAAACAATTCATATCTGGGATTTGATTGTTGGTAAAGATCATCGAAGAAAAGGATTTGCTAAGTATTTATTAGTGACTGCACTGTCTGGTATTAAAACATATGCTGATAACATCACCTTGCAAACAAGAACTGATTCTGATGCTTTATCACTCTATCTTAAATTAGGTACCAACAAAATCATTTGGGTACAATCACACGATACAGGGGATTGGGCAAGACCTAAAATTGGTTTATCAATAGAAATGCCTCATGATCCTTATGTAGTTTTCTCCACACAGAATGTACAATCAGAGAAAATAGGCAAGTTATTTCAGGTTAAGTCAGACGATTTCATTTGGAGAAAGATTGGGAAAGAGGTTCACCTATCTGGTAATTATGAGCTTGTTAATTGCTATGAGAAGCAAAAGAATAAAATTCTGACTTTGAGAAAATTGAAAAAATAATAACGGAAATCCATTGTGTTATGGATAATCCAAAATTTCAGGATAAACAACACATTTTTTTGATTTGATTGTGAATTTCCTCTTTTGAAAGTAATTGGTTATTTTTCATACAATCAATTACTTTCCAATGCTTATATTTCTTAGCTAACAAAAGATACATTTTTTCTGTCTCCATTCGGTGTTTCAGATCTTTTTCTGCAATATCATCTTTTCCTTTAAGATATTTTCTGACCCCTTTTTGTAATGAAAGAGAAAAGCCAACTTTCCAGGGTACATGTAAATAAATTACCATATCTTCTTTTGGAATTCTATGTATTTTATATTCCAATTCATAAATCCATTTCAGATATTCTTTCCGGTCTTTTTCATTTGTAAATTTAGCGCTTTGGTGAGCCATGTTTGATGTTGCATACCGGTTTGCAACAATAACTCCGCCCCTTGATAAGTAGTCATCCATTTCCTGTTTTACTGATGCACGATCAAGAGCATATGCAAGAGAGGATAGGTAGGGTGAGACTTCATCAATTTTTCCAAATTCTCCCCTTAAGAATTTTGCAACTGTTTTTCCATGAAATGAATGATAATACTGAGGAAAGTCCATATATTTAACTGGTATCTTTTTCGCTTTAAAATATGAGACAAGTAGTTCTGCTTGGGTTGTTTTTCCCGATCCATCACCTCCATCAATAACTATTAACTTACCTTTTTTACTATGGATTGTTTTAACATGAGTTATAAAATCATTAATTTTAAACTTGATATTATCTTCGTTATAAAAACGCAAATAGAGCGTTTCTGATGGGTTTCCTTTTATCATCGGGGAGATACGATCTTCGAAAAGAGTGGAAACGAGGACTGATACCGGTTTATTTTGACTTAAAGCATAGGAGATTTCAGCTCCCACTCCAAGTGATGGTTTTGATGCTTCTGCAATAATAACATCTGCTTGATTTATCAAATCTTGCTCCCGTTTAAAAATTTCCTCTGAACTTATTTGTTTGTCTTTTGACAATAATTGTTTGTCAATGATTTGTGCTCCAGAAAGGATTTTGCAGTCGGGGTATTTCTCAAGGAGAGAAAAGATTACTTTGTATTGATTGTGCAGTTGTCCGTTAAATGAAGTAGGAGCTGTGAAATATATCTTCATACAGTCGATATTATAACTGAATTGTTTCTCCTTCGGAGACTTTTTTTTCAAGAATGAGTTTTGCAATGCGATCTTCAAGCTCCTGTGCTATAATACGGTCTAAGTTGCGTGCACCAAAAGCAGGATTGTAACCCCGTTTGATAATATCGGCAAGCGTTGTCTCAGATACTTCGACTTTTATTTTATAAAGTGAATAAATAGTTTCTTTTATCGATACTATCATTTTTCTCGCCAAAGCAATGATTGACATATCGGTTATTGGGTTATATAGTACAACTCCGTCAAAACGGTTGAGAAATTCTGGAGAGAAAAGAGCTTTGGAAATAAGATGTTGGATGAGCATATCTTGGGTAAGTGCTGCTCCTGATTGAAAAATATAATCAGCTCCAGCGTTTGAGGTGGAAATAATAATAAGATTTTTGCAGTCCACCCGTTTTCCAAATCCATCAGTAAAATAACCTTCATCTAAAATCGTAAGAAAAATGTTGAGAAGATTTTTATCCGCTTTTTCAATTTCATCAAGAAGAAGAACCGCATAAGGAGTTTCTCGTATTGCTTTTGAAAGAAGGCCGGGAATTCCTGAATCAATTGATCCGATTAATTTTGGGATATCGGAAATTGTTTGATAAAGAGACATATCAAATCGAAGTAAATGTTTTTCTCCACCGAAAAATAACTGAGAAAGAGCTTTTGCAGTTTCTGTTTTTCCCACTC
>PFLI01000186.1 GCA_002785065.1 Candidatus Roizmanbacteria bacterium CG_4_10_14_0_8_um_filter_33_9 | reverse complement strand
TTGAAACATTATCTTCAAGAACAGGACCCTTCATATTATTCTTGTATTCAAAAACTGCATTAGGTTTAAATGAATTGTTGTCGTTGGCGGTAGATACGCATACACTAATAAAACAGTTGTTTCCAATTACCATATTTCCAGTTAAATGCGTATTATCCATTACTTTTGTAAAATTACCAACTTTTGTAGAATAATTTATTGTAACGCACCTAGATATTACAACATTATTGCCTATCTCACATTCTTCTCTAATTGAGCACAAATCTCCAATTAAAACGTTTTTTCCAATTGTGCTGGAAGAATATAAGACAGCATTAGCCCCAATAACGCAACCATCCCCTATTCTTAAAGGATTTGCAGCATTAATTTTCCTAGAAATATTTTTAGTTGCTATAGGTGGTCTTCCGAGTACAGCCCCATCAAGTATTTGCACTTTATTACCGATAACAGTAAAATCGTATATTGTTACATTATTACCTATAATACAGTTATCACCTAAGATTACATTCTTACCTATAACAACATTATTACCTTTTTGCATTTTATTAGCTATATAGTACAATTTAACTATATATTTTTAAGTATATCAAACATATATGGATTTTAAACTAGATAGTTTTGAGAAACATAATGATTTTCGAGGAAATCTTGTTGTTTTTCTTGATAAAAAAACTCTTACTAAAAAAGATTTGAATTTTGGACAAATTTATTTTGTAACTTTTAACAAAAAAGGAGTTGTTCGAGGCAATCACTACCATAAAAAATGGCGTGAATGGTTTGGCGTTGTTGAAGGAATACTTGAAGTAAGATTAAAAGATGTATTCACCGGTGAAGAGAAAGAATTTCTTTTAGATAATAATTCAGAAAAATATACAAGGTTGGAAATAGGACCTAACATTATTCATGCTTTTAAAAGCATTAGTGAGAAAGCGTCTTTATTAAATTATGCAAACGGAGAGTGGTCAAATGATGACACATTTGCAATTAAGCTAATTTAGTAGTATGAAATCAATTCCTTTCTTAGTACTCAACAGACAATACAAAGAAATAAAAGACCAAATAGGTTTAGCTATAAACAGAGTATTGAATAGTCAATATTTTATTTTAGGAAACGAACTTAGTAAATTTGAAGACGAATTTGCAAAATATCTTGGAGTAAAACATGTTGTTGGGGTAAATTCAGGTACTGATGCTTTGATAATGGCCTTAAAAGTTTTAAAGATTGGAAAAGGAGATGAAGTAATTACCCCAACCCAGAGTTTTATCGCGACTACCTTAGCTATAACTGAAGTTGGCGCTACACCCATTTTTATAGATAGTAATCCTGACACTTTTCTTATCGATTCCGATGCTATTGAGGCAAAAATAACCAAACATACAAAAGCAATTCTCCCCGTTCATTTGTATGGTGCTCCTTGCAATATGAAAAAAATAATGGATATTGCAAAAAAACATAAACTATACATTATTGAAGATGCGTGTCAAGCGCATGGAGCTGCAATCAACAATCAGAAAGTAGGAACGTTTGGCACTATCGGAACATTTAGTTTTTATCCGGGTAAAAATTTGGGTGCATACGGAGATGCAGGAGCAATATGTACAAATGACGATGTTTTGTTTGAAGAACTAATAATGTATAGAAATTATGGTCAGAAGAAGAAGTATTATCATACTAAGATAGGAATAAATAGCAGATTAGATGAAATCCAAGCAGCAATTTTAACTGTTAAACTCCCCTATTTACATTCATGGAACATAAAAAGAAATAACATTGCAGAATTATATAGACAGCATTTACATAAAACTATTAAAACTCAAAAAATTATTGATAATGGAATATCATCTTATCATTTGTTTGTAATAGAAGTAGACAATCGGAATAAATTGAAAGATTTTTTAGAAAAAAATGGAGTTGGTACATTGATACATTATCCTGTTCCCATTCATCTCCAAGAATGCTATGCAAACTTAGGTTATAAAAAGGGAGATTTTGTTACTGCTGAGGAAAGCGCTAAAAAAATTCTATCGTTGCCCATGTATCCAGAATTAACAGAGAATGAAGTGAAATATATTGCCCAATTAATCAACCAATTCTATTCTTTTTAATATTTCTTCAAGTTTCTGTATGTTAACTTGAAACCCTTTTTGATAATAGTACGGTGTTTGATCTTTCTTATCAATTGTTCCTTCTAGAAAAATCATTTCTTTTTCAAGAATTTCAGCCAAATTAGAAAAACTGGAAAAATCTACTTTTGTATTCATAAGGCAGATTATTTTTGCACCTTTTGGAGTAAAAATCAAGTTTGTTAACCCACCCCCGCTTGCTGCTACAATTACTTTTGTTTGAGAAAATAATTCAACTTGATCAGAAAAAGTTAATAGTTCAGGGTTGACTATTTCATAGTTGTATTTTTGAAGGAGGTTTATAATTTCAGTTTCGTTAAATCTTCTGTTGAGTGATCCGTTTCGTGCAATATATATTTTTCTTTTTTTACTAGTTATTTTTTTGAGATTTAATTTATCTTGAAGGTATTGAAGGGCGGCGACAGACGTAAATGAATCGGTGCTTTTGAGATTTAAATAAGGTCGTATATTAATTGCTGTCCAGCTCATTTGTGAAGGGTAAACAAGCTCTTGAACTAAGTACTTATGATTCTTTTTTATTGGAATAACTGGTAATTTTAATGAATTAATAATATCCAATGATTGTTTAAGCTGGGGCGTATTCAGGACTTCTTCATCAACTAAGAGTGGATACTTTGATAACTTAAGTTTTTCAATAAGATGATATTCCGGAAGAAATTCTATCAACCAATGATAATAATTATAGCTTGCTGTCCCGCAAAACATAATCCCTCTTTTAATAATAGTAGCATCTTTAATACAATCAATTACTAAGTTTTTTTGAGAGTGTTGTATAACAATATGAGATCTTAAATCGAGACGACTAAACGGGAAATAAGAAATCTCTTCAAGTAGTGCTGTTGTGTTAGATAAAATAATATTATTACCTCCAATAATATTAACATTTTTTAATGTTGATACATATATTTCTGGTAAAGACACGGTAATCGGTTCTTTTTTACTTTCACCATAATAGTGAGGAGGATATACTTTTTGTTTTATGGAGGGATATAAGCAGCGGTATGGCAGGTCTTTTTCTTTAATATGTTGTTTAATAGATTTTAAATTATAATACTGAATATCGTGGATAGACGGGTCGATGCATGTATCATAAAACCAATGTTGAATGCGCTGTTCGGACGAACAAATTAATGGTGTAAGTTTATAAAGACGAATAGCAAAAGAAGTATTTATTAGCATATTAAATACACTGCTTATCAGTATAAAAAAACCATATTTAATTTTTTTAAGCAGTTCAACAATAGATAAGTCTTGAATTTTTTCTGTATGTTTTAAAATTTGCCATAATTGAAAAAATTTTGACGAAGTAATTTTATGAAAATTTGAAAGATCAAAAACATCATTTCTTCCGGCAATCTGATACAGATTGTTTATAGTAAAGTTAAATTGTTTATTGAGAAGCTCCTTTATATTTTTATCTTTTAAAAGTTCATATAGTAGTTCTATTCCAAATAATTGATGAATATTACTTTCAACAGCTAAAGCCTGGCGTGCAATTAGATATGTTCGTATACGGACATCATCGTTTGTATCTTTGAACACTCCCGGAAAAATTGCGTTTAATTCAGTTCGAGAATATATATTTAAAAAATTCTTCAAAATTTCTTTATGTTCAAACTTAAGTCGAACTTGATTTTCTAACGTGTGGCTGCTTATATTGCCGTTATTATGTCTAATTCGATATTTTGTTAACGTTTCCTGTAAAATATTTATTTCATATTTCATACATAACCGTATCCACATGTCAAAATCCTGCATTTGAAGTAATCTCTCATCATATAATCCGATATCGTCTTGGCAGTTTTTTCGTATTACTAAACTTGAAGCACAAAGTACATTTGTATGTGAGAAGAAAAAATGCAGCCACTCGTGTCTTTGTTTATTTTCTTGAAATATAAAAGAATCGTATAAATGGCTATAATTATGATACGGTTTGCCCTTATCATCAATAAGTTCTGCAAGAGTAAACGAAGCTCCAATCGAAGAGTTTTTTTCAAGATAATCAATTTGTTTGCTTAACTTATATTTACAGAAAATATCGTCAGATCCAACTGTTGCTATATATTCCCCCTGGCTTTTAACAATGCAGTTATTTAATGCTGCAGAAATTCCTCTATTTTGGTTAAATTTATATAATGTTATCCGAGGGTCTTTAATTGTTTTTATTTGATCAATTGTATTGTCTGTAGAACCATCATCGGTAATAATTATTTCAAAATTTTGAAAGGTTTGTTTCAGAACAGAATCAATAGTTTCTTGAATGAAATCACTGCTATTATAGGTTGGTATAAGAACGCTTATTTTAGGTTTCATATTCATGAGTTATCCTTATTATAAAGCAATTTCTTAAAACTATTTAAGAACTGCCATAATTTGAAGAACCGTGCAGAATAAATTGTCTGCAGCTGATTTTCAAGCGATGCTATTTTATTTATATATGGTTGGATAAACGGATTTATTGTTTGTCCAGAACCGCTTAATCTTTCAACGATATATTCCCTATAAAATTCAATTGTTGAATTGAAAGGAGTCAGGACATTTTTATTAAAAGGAAACGATTCTTTTATATACAAATAACTAACAAGATTATAGTGGCTGTGCCATCCCCTTTTGCGTTCTTTTGTATTAATTCTTCCCAGTCGATCAATAAGCAATTTTTTTTCAATTTGTTTTGCTGATCTCCATGAATAATGTTTTAAAAGAAAATTAAGAGGAAAAACGCGTTTATTATTTAAATGTATGTTATGACCGCCGTTTTCGGCTAATCCTATGTTTTGAGATTGAGGATTTTTCCACGCTTTTATTTGTTGGGCATCGCTTGTATGTGATCCAAAATTAAAATAAGCAAAATAACGTTCCGGGTTATTGTGTGAGGAAAAGCCATCCTTTACCGGGTAAAAGTTTAGTACTGTAAAATTGATTGCGTTGTAACCAAGAATATCGACGATTTCTATTCCTTTTTTGAGTGATGTGTTTGTCCAAGGCGATTCTCGGATTTCATCAGCATCATGATGTAAGATCCAATCGCTATTTGATTTAGACGCAATAAGTTCAACATAACGGAGAAGTTCGTACCAATCATATGTTTTGGATGCCTTATGAGCAGGATATTGGCTGATTTCCATTTTATCTTTGTAGTCCTGTTTGATTTTTTTTAGAATTTTGAGTGAGTTGTCTGTCGACCAGTTATCTATTGCATGAACACGAATGTCTTGATCTAACAAACTGCGTATCGTGTAGTCAACAATATCCTCTTCGTTATATACCGTAACAATGGCAGTTATGGTTAAATCCTTTTTGATGTTAGTTGAGATATGTCTACCAGATAACAGCAAAATTGTGTTTTTATTATTGTTGAAATTGTTACTAACCGTGTGACCAATCATGTATTGATTAAATCCCTCTTCTTTTATTAGTGCCTCAAGTTCTTCAAGTGTCCACTCTCTGACATGGCTTGAATTTATTGGCGGGCCAACAGAAGTAGGATATAGTTTATTACGGTCAGGAGTTGAAAGCAGCAAATAGTGAGATTTATAAGAAATTTTTGAAAGATAGTATAATAATATATCCGGCTTGATAAGATGTTCAATAACATCAGAACATATAACAACTGAGATTAATAAAATTGCATCATCTAAAACGGGTTTTTCATTTTCTAAGTTAATATCAATATATTGAGCTTTAGGAATATTTTTCTTCAATATTTCTAAATTTGCACCATGATCAATGCATATAATATGAAAGTCCTTAGATAATTTGATCAATTTTTCCCCATTTCCTGATCCGATATCTATAATATATTTTGCGCCAGACCTTTTTGCTAAAGTATATGCCAGCTCGTAAACATCCGGCTGCCAGACAGTATTAGTTTCTTCGTCGTGAAAATACGTGGGTTTTAAATTTGGTTTGTATTCGGGGATTATACAATAATGTGGGTTTGTCGAATGCATAGTAGCTATTATAGCATTTTCATTTTGCGTCTTTTAAAGAATAAAAAGGGTGATGGAGCTTAGAGACTAGTGGTTGGAAATTGGTTCTCTATTGTTTCATTGTCGGTTTTTGATAGAATAAGAATATGCAGAAAGTCAGGAAGCTTGTAACTAACGTAATTCTTTTATGGAAATATCGCGAATTACTTTGGAATTTGGCAAATCGGGAAATAACACAGCGGTATAAACAATCAGTATTAGGATACGCATGGGTTATCATCAATCCTCTTGCTCAACTTTTAGTAATGAGTTTTGTTTTTGACAAGATATTACACGTTCCTTCGTTAGGTGTACCATTTATTATATTTCTTTCAGTCTCACTTTTACCTTGGAATTTATTTACGCAAAGTTTAACCTCTTCCTCAAATGCTTTAGTTGGAAATAGTAATCTTATAACAAAGATTTATTTTCCACGTGAAATTCTCATTTATGCGACAGTGATTGCAAAGATAGTAGATTTTATATATTCTTGTATAGTTTTAGTTATTTTTCTTATTATTTTTAAGATTCCCGTTACCATTTATTTTTTATGGCTCCCACTTATTTTTTTTATTCAGATGATTTTTACTTTAGGAATTGCACTTTTAGTATCTGCATTCAATTTGTTTTATCGTGATATTCAATATCTTTTAAATTTAATTCTTATGATATGGATGTATCTTACACCGATAATGTACCCAATTGAAGTAATTCCAGCAAGGTATCGATTCATTATGTCATTAAATCCAATGGCAGTTATTGTGAATGCGTATCGTCAAGTTCTTCTTTCAAATGCATCCCCTAATACTCAAAGTTTAAGTATTGCTTTTTTAATATCCATATCTGTTTTTGTTGTCGGATTTTTAGTTTTTAAAAAGTTGGAAGGAGAGTTTGCGGACTACGTCTAGCGAAGCTAGACGGAGAGATTAGAAATTAGAGATTGGAGATTTGAGACTGGCGAATGGCAAGTGGAGACTGGAAATTTGGGGTTAGTAAATAGGGGTTGGAAATGAGAAGGAATAAAGAAAAAGGAGTAAAAAATGTACTAATCGCTAACCACTAATTGCAGATCTCAGTAATAAAACAATATGATACATAGTTTTAAAGATCTAAGAGTGTGGCAGGTTGCACATAGATTAACGCTAGAAATATATAAAGTTACTAATTTATTTCCTGATAAGGAAAAATTTGGGATTATTTCACAAATAAGGAGAAGTTCGTCATCAGTTGGAGCAAATATTGTTGAGGGTCATTCAAGAAAATCAACAAAAGAATTCATACAGTTTTTGTTTCAAGCGCGTGGGTCTTTAGCGGAGACCGTATATTTTATTATACTAGCAACCGATTTAGGATATCTTAAAAAAGACAAGAGCGATTATTTACAGCAACATTATGAATTATTAGGAAAACAATTAAACGCATTAATAACCAGTTTAAAAAACAAAACATGACAATAAATAAATTACCAACCACTAATTCCCAATCTCCAGTCGCCATTCGCGAGTCGCTAGTCGCTAATCTCCAATCTCCAATCGCTATTAAAGCTGAAAATATATGTAAAATGTATCGTTTGCAAAAGCAGCGTACATTTAAAGAATTTTTGCCGGCATTAATCGGTCGGAAAGAAACCGTTATTAAATTTAATGCACTCAATCATATCAATATTGAGATAAAAAAGGGAGAGTCGCTGGGTATTTTAGGAAGAAATGGTTCGGGAAAATCGACACTGCTTAAAATTATTGCTGGTGTTACAAAACCGTCAGATGGAAGAATTACCGTAAACGGCCGCATTGCCCCCCTTATTGAGCTAGGAGCCGGATTTCATCCTGAATTAACAGGCCGTGAAAATGTTTATTTAAACGGATCGATATTGGGAATCCGAAAAAAACAAATGGATAAACTATATGATCAAATAGTTGCATTTTCAGAACTTGCAGAATTTATGGATCAACCGGTGAAATACTATTCCTCAGGTATGTATACCCGTCTTGCCTTTTCTGTAGCAGTTGCCGAAACACCTGACATTTTACTTGTTGATGAGATATTGGCTGTTGGGGACGCTAATTTTCAAAAGAAATGTTTAGCCCGTATGGAAGAATTTCGAAAAAGCGGTAGCACCATGGTTATGGTAAGCCATGGACCCGAACAACTAGAAAAATACTGTGATAAAGGACTTCTTCTTGATCAGGGGAATCAAGTATTTTATGGATCGATAAAAGAAGCGGTGGAA
>PFLI01000176.1:558-8355 GCA_002785065.1 Candidatus Roizmanbacteria bacterium CG_4_10_14_0_8_um_filter_33_9 | reverse complement strand
AAAAAAATAAAGTTTATCATCATTCTGAATCAAAATCTTCACATAAAAAAGAAGTTAAATTCTAGTCTAACTTTGTTTAATAACACTATAATAAAGCCTTCTCAAAACAAAAAGTCGTATTTGTCATTCCAAACTTGTTTACACTAAAACATCATTTTCATGTGTCCCAGAATCTTATTGACCAAATGCTGAAATAAAATCTACCATTTCATTTCGAGTTTACTATGCTGAATAATCAAACTATTAAGGCATTTCTTAGAAACAACAATATATCTAAGTAATTTTACTTCATTAAAAAAGAGTGGTTTTTTATGCCACTCTTTTTTTAATTTCTTAATAATAAGAATTATCAAAACGTTCCTGTTTGAGGCGTCTTATTTTTCATATAAAGCATTACTCCTATACCAACACCTCCGAGCAGTAATATAAGCAGAACCAAAACGATTAGTGTTTGAGTAACAGCTGGATTCGAATTCGCTTTATTTCCTGAACTTGATATTGGATTTGTTGATGTGGTTCCCCCCGGCATTGTACCTGATTTTGAATTAGAACCACCGGAAACAACTGTAGGTTTAACAATAGGTGGCGTTATGATCGTGTTATTTTGATCTCGATATTCAAACGGGCTCGTTTTATTTTCAACATTCGTTTGATGATTCTGTGCAATAAACTGTGAAGTTGACGTTGTTACCACTTGACCTGTTGGGGTAGTATATTTTATCACAAACGGCATATTGGGAATGTTATTTGAAGTAACTCGAAAAAACCCATTTGCATCAGCCTGGACAATGTGTGATGGAGCTTTTGAGAAAGTCAAATATAATCCAACTGTTGCGTTTGGTATTGGTTTACCAACTGAATCATAGGCGTATCCTGAAAGATATGTTGGAATAGATGGAATCCGAAAGTTAGCTTTTATTGTTGCGCCATATACCGGACGGAATAATGAAAAGATAAACTTAGAGACAACTCCTATGAAATTGTTAGACTCATTTTTTGTCACTGGTCCACCAGTGAGGTTGGCTTTAGTAATATCTACATCATAAACAACCTCTTGATAATCCTTAGTACGCTCAAGATTTACTTGATTAATTAAAAGAGAGAAGTTGCCATTTTTGTCTGCTGTTGTTGTGGCGACACCTTTTCTATGATATGGAGGAGGAGGTGAGGTTATTTCATTACCGCTTTGATCATATTTAATATCTGAACTCTTAACTGTATTTATTGAAACTATTGATAATGGATGGGTTACTGTTCCGCTAATTGTCATTCCTATTGATCCAGACTCTATAAAATAATTATATTCTAGAGGGGTTACTATGCCTGGAGGAGGCGTCTTCACTGCAACGTCTCTATGCTGAATAGCTCCAGCTTGAATAATAGGTGCTCCTGTATATAAATTATAATATGCCTTTACGTACGACGAATGAATAGTGGCTGGATCTGTTGCAATCTGTAAACTTGGAGGATTGATAACAAGTTTATATTCTCCATCTTCAACAACAATCTCATATTTTCCATTATTCTTAGTTGTTGATGACAAACCAAAAAGCTCTTTAAAAATATTATCAGTGTCTTTATATAATAACGAGACTTTGGCTCCGGAAACTGGCTCTAAAGTCTGTGAATCAAAAACCCTTCCCCATGGATCCCATGAAATTTTAACACATGCTCTTCCTGCAGAATCAAAATCCAAGTCATTTTGTTTTACCCCAGCGCCAGTTGCTCCGATTCCTTCTGATGGATCAACAAGAAATAAAGCCTGCCACAATCTTGATTTTCCATTTGTTGTAGAATCTTGCCATTCAAGAATATCAATTTCGCCATTTGATTTAACCATAACTGGATTAGCTGGTTTACCGGGCCCGTTAGGAGACGTCTTACCGTCAGCCCCATACAAACCTTCAAACTTATATCCCCATCCCAAAGCGTTCATTGCTACAATATTATCCTGTCCATACAACTCAGGTAAAGTATCTAAATCTGAGGTTGTCGCGGGTACTTGATTTAATGAATTTCCTGTTGTACAAATTGGTAAAGATGCTCCGTCACCCGCAGTACAGGCGATAATATATGCTTGCTTATTCGGTAACAATTTTGCATCAGTCCGAGTTGATAATCTTACCCTATGTCCTTTAACACCTTCACCTGAACACGGATTTGTGTTGCATACAACAGCGTCTAAGCAGAATGTTTTTTTAGTTGGAAGAACAGCATGAGTTGTTTGTGAAATACTGAGAAATAACAAAGAAAATATTATATAGATACCTAGTTTCCTTATTTTCATATAAAAAATGATTAATTGATATAGTTAATATTAATATACTTCAATATAACAGCAGTTGTCAACTTGTAAATATTTCGTTATGATAAAAGTAAGATTGAACAAATCGTCATTTGTTTTTTTTATGAAATCTATTTTAAAAATAAGTTTTATTATTGTTGTTTTTTTAGCCCTGTCAGCTCCCTTTAGTCCAATATATGGACAACCCGTTCCAACTCCAACTACAGACCCAAAACAACCTCTTCCTTGCTCTATGGCTCCAGCAATGGGTTCTTGCCCAATTCAATTAGTCACAGCTTACCAATCTATTAATGAAAGATGCGTTGTAGCATACGATGAATTTATCAGAGATCCTATTACAACTCATTTTTGGGCGCTTGATGAGGAAATCACTGCACAAGGAAAAGCAGATGAGAGAGCTCGTCAATTTGTTTACTGGGTTATTAACAATAATTCAATAGACGACCATCCTGTTATTAAACAAGTTTGGAACATAACTCGTAACGTAACTCTTTTTTTGTTTGTTTTAGTTGTGTCAATGTTCGGTCTTGGGTATATTATCGGACAACGCTCTCAATTTCAATCAAAAATTGAAATATGGCCAAATATTATGAAAATCCTTCTTGGACTACTATATATTTCTTTTTCATTCGCTATCACGATATTCATCATCCAAGTTTCTGAAATTCTCATGAAATTTTTTATTGAAACTTTAGGCGGAAAAAATCTATTTAATATATATTTCTCTCAAGCAAGCACAGAAAAAAACTATACTGACTTTATCGGTTGTAGAGATTTAAATCATAAAGTCCAAGAAGCTGCCAATACAGAAATGTTTATGCTCAAACTCACTAATATTACCTATTATGTTATGGGCATAATGCTTCTCTTGCGGAAAATTATATTATGGTTTCTTATGTTTGTTTCACCATTTCTCGTATTACTTATGCCCTTTGTATTTATCCGTAATACAGGATATATTTGGATTGGGGTTTTCTTCCAGTGGGTTTTTTACGGACCTCTATTTGCTTTATTTTTAGGAGCTCTTTCATCAATTTGGAAAAACGGAATACCCTATCCTTTTGATTTTTCACGCGCAGGAAACATGCTGGGATATGTGTATCCAACAGGAATAAATATTGTTTACGGAGGACCAGGGCAAATCGGAAGTCATATTATCGGCGCACTTAATAACGCAAATTATGCAGATACATTTGCTGAATATATTATTTCTCTTGTTATGCTTTGGGCGGTGACTTTTTTCCCCTGGTGGCTTCTTCGAATTTTTCGAGATACGTGCTGCGATGGCATATATGCAATGAAGAATATCTTGATGGGTATGTTTGACAAAATGGGAGGAGGAGGTATTGGCCCCAAACCTCCTCCAAGTGGACCGACGCCAACTCCAAGTACAACGAGCACCTCGCTTCAACTGCCTCACGATATTGATGAACATGTTCAAACTAAAGTCCATATTGAAACGATTGAACAGATCCGAAGATCCAAAACAGAAGAAATTCATAAATCACTTGATCTTTCCATGACAAAGTTGACCGATATCGCCCGATTCGAAACAAATAAACAAACACGGGAAACAGTTCAAAAAAATCTAAACTTTTTATCTCAGCCAACTAAAGCAGAAACTCCAACAGAACGTCAAAAATTTATGAATATTAGAACCGAGTTGTTTAACAGAAGTATTAAAGAAGATCGTGTTGCCCAACAAATGCTTTCATCGATCTCAAACTCATCAGTTGAGCGGAATATACAAAAAGAGCGCATATTAAGTACTATTCCACAAAGCAACTCTTTTACACAAACAGTAGCTTCTCAAACCCATATATCTCAAGATAAAGTAGCTTCTCTAAGCAACTCCTTTATTACTTCTGTACTAAACAACAACTCTGTTATTAATCATGTATCGCAAACCTCAAATACCCCAATCACCCAAGTAAAAACGATTTTATCTTCCTATCAACAACATATTTCGCAACCGATTACTCAAAATAAATCGCTTGTTCATTCAACAACCTCTTCTCAAGTGCAATCGCCTACACAAATAATAAACTCTATCAGCAAACAAACCGGAATTCAAAAAGAACAAATAAAAAGTGTTATTACAAATGTTTCGAATGTGGCAAAATCTACATCTATAAATAATTCTTTAATAAATTCAGTTACTTCAAACAATAGTTTAGTTAACGACATTGCAACAAAAACAAATATCTCTGCTCCTCAAATACAGACTATTTTAAGTTCATATAAAGAACATCAAACACAAAATATCTCTAACCCAGTACAGTCAATAAGTAATAAAACCGGTATCCAGCAAAATACCATCTCATCAGTCATATCACAAGTAACTAATCTTGCTCAAACCCAAACAACAGGTATTAATACTTCCTTTATCGAGACTGTCGCTAATAACAAAACAGTAGTTAATGATATTGCAACAAAAACAAATATTTCTGCTCCTCAAGTACAGACTATTTTAAGTTCATATAAAGAACATCAAGTAAACTCAGACAAAGCAATACAAAATATTTCTCAAAAAACAGGAGTTTCTCAAGAAAAGATTAAACAGGTAATGAGTACTGTAAATAATGTCGCTAAAAATAACAAAGATGTAATAAAAACAGTCGCTTTAAAAGAAAATGTAAAAGAAGAAGATATAATAAAAATCCTTGATACACAAAATCAACTCGTTGTTGAACCTGAAAAACATATTGAAGAAACAGTTTCAATCCCACCAAGTGTTTCAATTGAAGATTATGAAGAAGTAAAAAAAATGTGGACTTCTCAATATGAAAAAGGTGAAGTGCCTGTTACCGAAAACATTACCTCACGGGATGAATGGGTGGAAAACGACATCACATTCATCACTAATACTCTGAATAAATTAATGTCTCCAGATGAAAAACTTAAACAGCAAGGAGTCGATGATCTTGGATATATCCTTCCCATTTTCCTTATTAATAATCTAAAGGGTGAAGAACTCGTTATTTATCTTAAAGCAAAAATCGAAGCCGCTAAACATGTAAAGGAACTGAGAGATATGGAAAAACAAATAACTGAAAAATTAAAAGCAAAAGCAAGTGAAGAAGAAGAACTCGTTGAAGTTGAAAAACCAAAAGAAGAAGAACAAAATAAGCCTCTTGAAATGCATATGGAAATGGATGAAAACCAAAATAAACCTCAAGAAAAAACATTAGAAGAAGATACAAAAGAAAATAACATTAATCCGGATGAGTCTCACAAATCAGAGTAACATTATTTCTTTTGAAAACTGAGTGAGAACAGTACCATTTCCTTTGTTATCTAAACAAATTGTGTCTTCTATTCGCATCCCCCACTGTCCGGAATAGTATACCCCCGGTTCAATAGTAAATGTATTATTTTGCGTAACTTTTTCTGTTGAAAATGTCGATACTTTAGGATATTCATGAACTTCAAGACCTACTCCATGCCCTGTAGAATGGGGATAATCTGACAAACCGCCATCGGCAATTTGTTTCCGACAATACTGATCAATATCGAAGAATGTACCTCCTTCTTTTATCTGATCGATTGTTTGTTGTTGAGTTTTTTGTAATACAGTGTAAGTTTTTCTTAAGGTGTCTGATATTTTTCCCACGAAAAAAGTTCGGGTCATATCAGAACAATAGCCTTTATATTTCACACCGCAATCAATAAGCACAATTGAGTTTTGTTGAATAATTCCACCACCTGTTTTTGTGTTGTAATGAGGAATTGAACTATTTTTATCAACTGCAACAATAGGATCAAATGAAAGTTCATATCCTTTATTTTTAACAATCGTTTCAAACAAAAATGCAATTTCTTTTTCACTTTTTCCATACTTAATATAGGGAATTAATTCAATAAGCGACTGATCGTTTATTTTACATGCGTTTTCAATACATTTCATTTCGATTTCATCCTTGACCGCTCGATTTTGAATTATTATCCTATCCATAGGAAACAATGTGTTTTTTAAACCGCTTGTTATAGATTCATACTCACTCCATTTTAAATCTTCTCTTTCAAAACCAAGTATTTTGATGTTTTCTTCTTTAATTATTTCTCTTATATGATTTATGAGATTATTATTTGCGCTTAATAATCTAAATTGAAGATTTGTAGAACTATTTTGATATTTGACATTTAAGTTTTGACATTTGTTTTCGTATCTTCCATCACTAAATAAATATACATTTCTTCGTGTAACTAAAACAAAGGCTTCTCTCTCATAGGGGGCTAGCGTTGTAAAACCAGTCAGATAGGTAATGTTGAAAGAGTTAGTGACAAGAAGAGCATCAATTTGTTTACCTACCAACATTGCTCGCAGAACCTCTATACGGTTATTTTGCAGATGTATCATTAAGTAATGATATTGTATACTATACAACAATTAATAATTGTATATTCTATATGAAAACTGAATTAAAAGGAATGTCTGAAAAAAGTATTAATCAGTTGCATGGTTTTATTGATTTTATAATAGAACGTGGAGTTATTGGACTTGCAATCGGTTTTATTTTAGGAGGAGCTGTTACAAAAGTCGTATCATCTTTGGTCACAGATCTCATAAACCCCATTGTTGGTCTGATTCTTGGAAGTACAAAGGGTTTGGAAGGAGCAAAAATAGATTTATTGGGAGCAAAAATTTTGTATGGTCATTTTTTAAGCACTACCTTGGATTTTCTTATTGTCGCAGTGGTTGTTTATTTTATGGTAAAAATACTAGGCTTGGGCAAGTTGGATAAAAAAAAATAGAAGAAACTTTACTTAAAAAAGGGCAACGTTTCCGGATAACCGTAAATATATCCACTTTCATCAAGATAACAACTTGTATATCCATAAGGTCCATAAATTTTATTGTCCGTGACTGAATACCCTGTCGGGCCTTCCTGAATAGTATATACAGATGTACCGTTTAAATAATATTTTGTTTCCCCACCCGGACCATAAAAATGGTTATTGTTTGATGAAAGATAATAATAACTGCTCATACATCAAGTTTACTATAAAAACATGTTGTTGATAATTATTATTATTTGTTATATTATAACAACAGGGTCGACAGTAAAAAAGTTATTTTCGATCGTTTTACCGTATACCAGCATATAGAAATTATCACATGCTGGTTTTTTATTTTATAATGTAATTAAATTTATGCACGATGTTAAAACAATAGGACAAATTGGGGATCTGATCTCCAAAGAAATTACTAAATATTACGTTTCAAATTTTGGAATGGGTCCAAAACAATCTCGAGTCTATATTATAGAAAACATGATCATTGTTCGATTGAAAATTAATCTCCTTCCTTTTGAAAAAAAACTTTGGAATATCATCATTTATGGTTTTTTTATTACAAATACTCTTTGTCTTATTCTCATTTTTGAGATTCTATTACTTGGATTTCCTTATATATCATTATTTTTATTTATTTTTGGTTTCATACTCTACATTAACGTAAAACATTTTAAACTTACAATGTTTAAAACATA
>PFLI01000176.1:0-273 GCA_002785065.1 Candidatus Roizmanbacteria bacterium CG_4_10_14_0_8_um_filter_33_9 | reverse complement strand
GGTGGCTGTTCACCAGCCAAAAAATATCTTTTCACAAATTCTGTCTGTCCTCACGCGATCTCTTTTAGTTCCCTAGATTTGTTTCTGGCAACACTAACGGGAAGAAGAGGAAAACGACAAAAACAATAATAGCCATAGGAGGGAGACGCCTTATCCATTAGGCCACACGAGCAGAGAAACACAGACTTCCGACTTTCAGATGATTCAGCATCCGTCCGCGCAGAAGATCAACATTTACACCCGGGGTGGGACTCGAACCCACAGTCTTCTCCT
>PFLI01000171.1 GCA_002785065.1 Candidatus Roizmanbacteria bacterium CG_4_10_14_0_8_um_filter_33_9 | reverse complement strand
CAAAGTTTTATTTAAACGAATTTCTGATGGAAAACTATTTGAATCGGTATTGATGAAGCATAATGATAAAAGAAATACTGTTTGTGTAAGCTGCATGATTGGATGTCCTTTAGGGTGTAAATTTTGCGCGACAGGAAAAATGAAATTTATAGGTAATTTATCGTCAAGAGAAATTGTTGATCAGGTACTTTACTTTGCACGTATTCTTAAAAAACAAAAACAATCAGTAACGAACATTGTCTTTATGGGTATGGGAGAACCATTGCTTAATTTTGAAAATGTAATGGAAGCAATCAAAGTCTTAAATAATCCGGAATTACTCGGTATTGGTATTCGTAGGATAACTATATCAACTTCCGGTATTACTCCTCAAATAAAAGAACTGATTAAACAAGGATATAAAGGAAGACTTGCGCTTAGTCTCCATAGTCCTGATCAAAAACTTCGTGAATCTATTATGCCAATTGCCAAAAAATATCCGCTTCCCGAACTTATTGTAGCAGTTAAATCTTTTGCTATCCGCACTCAACTTCGAGTAAGTTATGAATATATTCTTATTGACGGTGTAAACGATTTGCCTGAACACGCCTATTTACTTGTTGAACTCATTGGTAATACAAATTCTGACCTTGCTCATATCAACCTCATTCCCTACAATCCAATTAATGGGGCACTATTTAAACGATCATCGTTAAAATCGATTCATACCTTCTCGCATATTCTTTCTGAAAACGGTATTTCAAATACGATTCGCGTTACTATGGGTGATGATATAAAAGCAGCATGCGGACAGCTTGCAGGAGTATAAGGGAATTGATTAAACATCTATATTAGTTTGATATAATAACTATTATTCATTTATTCCTAAAATATGAAAATTGCAGTTCTTGTTCCCCAAACAATATTTACAAAAACCCAGCAAAAAACTCTCGCTTCACTCGGTGAAGTTATCTATACAAATACGCAAAAGATTTGTAAAACTGATTATTTATTAAAATTAATAAAAGGAGCAAACGTCTTGGCTGCAGATCCGGACAATCTTGGCGGGTTTGAAAAAGCAAAACCAGTATTAATGCAGCTTATAAAATCACTTCCAAATTTGAAGGGAGTTGCTCTATCAACAACTTCTTATGGGTGGATTGATCTGGATTATTGCAAAAAAAGAAATATACCAGTCACCAATATTCCCGGATATTCACGTGAGGCAGTCGCTGAACATACCCTTGCCCTTCTTTTGGCAGCTGCAAAAAATATATTGCTTTCAGAAAAAAGGACGATGAACGGAAAGTATACATTGGAACTGGGAATGGAACTAAAAGGAAAAACATTGGGAGTTATTGGCATTGGCAATATCGGAAGCAGGACAGCAGAACTGGCTCGTGCGATCGGAATGAAAGTCATCGCTTACAATCATTCACCAAAACATATTCCTGGTGTTGTGATGAAATCACTCAGTGAGGTTTTAAAAGAGTCGGATGCTATTGTTATTCACACGACCCACCGAAAAGAAAATGAACATTTCATCAGCAAAAAAGAGCTGAAACAGATGAAAAACGGATCGATTGTTGTCAACACTGCAGATCGCAGTATTATCGATGAGACAGCTATGGTTGCTGCAGTCAAATCTCAAAAAGTAAAATCATATGTATTTGAAGCAGAAGATCTGGAAAGCGGGCCTCTTGCCGGCTTAGAACAGGTATTCGCTATTAAAGGATATGGTTGGTATACCAAAGAGTCAATCGAACGCTGTTATCAAATTTGGGTTGATAATATTATCGCGATAGCAAAAGGAAAACCAAAAGATGTAATTAAAATATAATATGGATTATAAAAAGCTTATTGAAATCAAAGCGCAGTTGTTATGTTATGGTATACGGGAAAATAAATGGTCGATTGAGTTTTACCGTAAACAAAATCCGAATAATATTATCAAGGGCGGTGGTTTTGTAGGGCTTCATTTTATTCTTGATACTAAAATTCCTGTTCTAGCTTCAACAACATTTGTATTTGACAAAAATTCTTCATATGAAATCGTAAAAAAACAGCAATTTTTCTACTTGAAACATGATGATGGATCAGTAATTCGCATTGATTCTATTACCATGCCCCACTGGTATCAAAACACAACAACATCCCATAAACCTATGTCTAAGGTCTTTGCTCATGAAGGGACACATTATTTACATCAACAATATGCAGGTTGTGGATACCAAATGATCGGTAAGGGATGTAAATTTTGCGGTACTGGATGCAAATGGTATGATTCATCTGCTGAAGAAATCGTTGAAACAGCACTACAAGCATATGAGGAAAATAACCAGTATCAGGTTTGTTTAGGCGGTGGAACAAAACTTATTCCCAGTAAAGGTAGTGAATTTTTTTTATCGTGTGTGAAAAAAATCAGAGAAAAAAATAAAAACATACCTATTTGGATAGAAATGACTCCTCCTGATGAAAATAAATATATTGAAGAACTAATAAACGCAGGAGCAAGTGGATTTGGTTTTAATATAGAAATCTGGGATGATGTTCTTCGCCACGAGATATGTCCGGGTAAATCAAGAATCCCCAAACAGAGATATTTTGAGGTCTGGGATTTTGTCCAAAAAAAGCTTGATAAAAATAAAACCAATACCGTTTTGATAACAAAACTTGAACCATTTAAAAGCACTCTTGAAGGTATCCATGAAATAAGCAAAAAGGGAGTAAGAATAACATTACTTCCTTTTAAACCATGGGGCACATCAGCTTATGCAAACAAAGTACCTGCCGATCCTGAAAATTTATTAAAATTGGGATATAAATTAGCTAAAGACATGATTAAGTATCATATTAATCCAGATAAAAACTATGGTTGTGCAAATTGCGACTCATGTACCATTGAAGAAGATATTAGAAAATTTGTTTTGCTTCCTAAAAAAAATTAAAAATAACACATATGTTTATTCCAAAATCCTTTTCAGTTCCAAAAAAAACAGACATGAACAATATGTATTTTCTTGTACCGATAACAACGCAGGATGTTATGGAGGACTGGCTTGTTTTGACAAATAATGCAGAAACAATTTTTAAAACTCGTGGTGGCAGATCAAGAAAAGAATGGCCGTTTGTTTGTAGTTTGGAGGAAAATTATAAAGATCTTGCCTGGCTTGAACTGAGTGCAGAATATAAACAATTATTTTCATTCATTATAAAAAAAAATCTAACCTTAAATATGTGGGATGTGTTTATATTTATCCCATTGATCTTTTTTATCCCGAAAAGAAAGGAAAATTTGACGTGGATTTTTCGTTTTGGATTACCAAAAAAGAATTTGATAAAGGAAATTATGAAATGATTTTTGAGCTATTATATATGTGGCTTATACATACGTGGCCATTTAAAAAAGAAAGGATCTATCTTCGCAATAAACTAATTCCAAAAAAAATAGCCCAATAATTCGCTTTAATAAGTAGTGTCTGTTTAACCTCGCTTTTTTTTATTCGCAGTTCTCAGAGCTTGCCGATCTTGAGCACGCTCTACACTTCTTTGCTTTATAGCATTGTTTTTATCACGTTGTTTTTTATTTTCACTATCAACTTTTTTTTGACATTCAGGATCAGGACAAACTGATTCAGTATTAATTATAATTGAGTCATACATCTTTTCTTTCCAAGTCCGTATTATTTTCCGTTCTTTTCCGCACCGAATGCAAAAATTGTGGCCTGTTTTTTTCATATTGGTAAAGTGAAACTTATATTGACGTTAAATAGAAGCATAATGTAGTTGTTATTAAGTTTGAATATATGATAGTATACCATACTTTTGAGAGAAAATATATTGTTTTTTCCTACCGATATACTGTATCTTATGAAGATTACTGCACATCAACAAAATCAAATTAAAGTAATTGATGAGATTGGACAACAAATTAAAAAAAACTCACTTCGTTTCAGTACGGTTTCACCAATTGATGATTATGAAAATGATCCACGGATATCTTTAACAAATGTTCATTTTCCAAATGAAAAATTAACAAAAATAATTCAAAATGCATTTATCAATCCATTAATAAAGATTCATCCAAATCATTATTTTTACTCAAACGACTCTTTACATATGACAATAAAAAATATAAGAGTTGTGAGTAATCCTCCACAATTTACTCAGTGCGATGTTAAACACGCAAAAAACATTTTTCAAGACGTTATTCCTAAACATAATAAATTCTACGTCTATTTTTACAGATTAATGCTTTTCCCACATAATCTATCACTCATAGGTACAACAGATCCAGAATTGAATAAAATTGTTTTAGATCTTGATAATAGGTTAAAAAAGGCTAATATACCTGATGATAAACAATATGTAAATTCACAGTTTTCTTTTCCAACATTACCCTCGTTCGTTTTACTTCACCAGTTACTGATGAATTTACTAAAAAAGTTGAAAAATTGTCTCAACACATAGACATAGAACCCTATAAAGTCGATTCCATTTCCCTTCTCTCCTGTAATGCAGTACTTAAGAAAAGAACCGTATATAATACTTGGAAACTAAAATAAATGTGAATTAATTATATTATAGGGTATTTTGTGTTATAATCAGGAATGAGCTTTAATGGAGAAAACCCTCGTTTACCAGCTTTTCCTTCTCGTAATTTCAGAAGAGTAATCAATGTAGTAAATTTTGCAATCCCTCCTTCACTTGCCGGATTTTATCAGTTCTATGCTGAAACTCATGGAAGCAAGCCAGGACCTTTTAATTTAATTGAAGAATTTGCAGAAGGAAGCATTCCTGCACTTATGGGAGGACTAGCGATGCTTGGACTCTATTCCTACTTAAAACGTAAAGCAAATTTGGATCATGATACCGATACAATGGGGAAATGTATAGCCTACGGAACTGGAGCATTGATTGGATATATGGGAATGGTAATAGTGGGAATTTTAGTTCATCAAACATCTGGAATAGCAGACATCAAATGGGAGCCTTTTAAATAGATTAGTTGTATATACTACTACTTAAATAAATATATGTTGACAAAATAACCTCAAAAGATTATAATTACCTCATAGTTATTAGTTGCATTTAAATCAACTTATATTATGAATTCTATTCTTACCCAACTTGGACTAACCACAAATGAATCCACAGTTTATCTAACCTATCTCAAATACAAAGAAAAAACAGCTGCTGAGATTGCACGGATTATCCATATGGATAAATCGTCATGTTACCGTGCAGTTAAATCGCTTGTTGAAAAAGGACTTCTTATTACTGTCCCCCGTTTACGGGGAACAACTCATACAGCTGCTTCACCTGATGTTTTGAAAGAACTTCTCCAAAATAAAAAAAATGAACTAAGAACACAAGAAAACCAATTAAACGATTTTGTTCAAAAATTAATAAAGGATACCGAAAAAAAACGAAGTACTTATATCAAGGTTGAGCAAGGAATTCAAGCAATACGCGATCAAATGAACCGCAACCTTGAAGCCGCAGTTTCATCAAATAAAATCATTAAAGAACTATATCGTCTTTCTTTCCCTTACTTCAAAGACAAAGAGCATGTTGAATGGGTTAATGAATTTGCACGTCGAAGAATTAAGGCAGGTGTTTCAATAAAACAAATCGTAGACTTTGCAGATAAACAGGTTTTTGCACCGATAATGAAATCCGATAAAAAACTGTTGAAGGAAATACGCCTTATGCCTAAAGAAATGAGAGGCCTTTATGGACTTCGAATATCCGGAGATATTGCCAATATTACCAGTTTTGATGAAAAAGAAAATTATATTGTTATTACCATAAAAGACACCTATGTTGCACTGCTTCTCAACTCGATGTTTGATTTTATTTGGGAAAGGAGTGAAAAATATATATGAACTGGATTATCGCAAGTCTTTTTATGTTTGTTTTTTCAGTTGTTCTCTATGTTCTCATCCGTCAAGCGTCTTTACTTAAAATTCCAAATCCACTTATTAATCTTACTTCTTTTCTCATTCCCCTTTTTTTATATATTCCTATTGGTATTCAAAATAAGATAAAATTTATTCCTTCATTGTATGAATTTGTCATCCTCATTTTATTGGGATTTTTTTGCAGCTATTTAGGAAATAAAGCTTCGTTAAAAAGTATTGAGCTTGCTCCCAATCCAAGATACAGCCTAATCATCTCAAAAAGCTATGTTGTATTAACAACACTCATAGCGGTTCTTTTTTTTCATTCACCTTTACCTCTCAATTCAGCTTTAGGGATACTGCTAATTATTGTTTTTTCAATCATAATTATGATAGGAAAAAGCAATATGAAAAAATCCCATTTTCTTTGGCTACCTTTATCATTCGGTGCATTTTTTGCATGGGGAATTCTTACCATTGGAATGAAATATCTTTTTACCATTGGCATTAATACAATTCAATTATTGACTCTTCTCGCGATAATTGTTTCTTTGATAGTGGTATTCGAAATTATTGTTTCAAAAATTCCTTTACGAACCTTACATATTAAATCAATAGCATTACTGTTAAGTATTGGAGTTTTTTCAGGACTATTTAATTATTTTATGATTTTGGCATTATCAATAACGCCAAATATCGGATATGTAAGCGCAATAAATACAGCCTCAATATCTGCTGTCGCAATATGTTCTTATCTTTTCTTTCATGATGAACTTACCATTACAAAATTATTTGGAATATCAGGAGTAATAGCAGGATTAATCTTGTTACTCGTTACATAAGTATGCAACCTATACTAAATTATTTGAAAACCAACCATAAATCACATCTTATATTCGATTTGGATTCAACGCTTATTAAACTTCTCATTGATTGGTCAACATATCGAGAACAATTGTGGAAATTAGTTTCTACTTTTGACAATAAACTCACAGAAGAAATTCCTTGCAAACCATTTATGGGTTTTAAGTTAACAAACACTGTTATTAAAAAACATGGGGAAAAAGCTAAACAAATTCTTGATCAATTCAATGAACATTATGAATTGACTCATTATACCGGTTACCTACCCAACGCAAATCTTATATCATTTATTCATTCCTATTATCAGCAATATCATTTTTTTCTTTGGACAAATAATGCTAAAAAAACAATTAAAGACGTTATGCAAAAAGAAAATTTCACCACCTGTTTTCAAAAAGTAATTACAAGAGACGATGTGTATTATATTAAACCGGAAATTGATGGATTTAAGTTGATTCATACAAATAATAATTTGAAAAATGGCTATTTACTTATTGGAGATAGTATTTTTGATAAACAAGCCGCGGATACAATTGGTATTGATTTTTTCCGTGTCAATTATTTTACCGCTTCATAGTTTCTTTTTACCATTTCCAATGCATCTGCATGATCAAACGCAATTTGATCATTTTGCGGAAGTTTGTCTAAAGAGAACCATTGTAGTCTGCTTACTTCTTCATCCCCTTTTTTTACTTGGCGGACAGCTTTAGCTGTATAAATGAAATCCACATTCTGTCTGTCTTCTTTCGGGCGATTTGGATTATCGTTTATTTTAAGCAATTTAATCTCTGTTATTTCCCAACCCGATTCCTCCATCACCTCGCGCTTCGCGCACTCGATAAGCGTTTCATCCCGTCCCATAAATCCACCCAATAAACCCCATTTTCCAAATTCTGATATTTTTTTGCCGTTTACAGTCCCCCGTTTTCCAAGAAGCACACAATTACCTTTTAGTACAATCGCATTGACTGTAATATGCCTTAGTGATGTTTTGTTATTATTTTCAAAAATACAGGTAATCATATTACATTATTTTAACATACCACTTATGCTTCGTCATTCTGGTAATCCCGCCATTGGCGGGAGCATCCAGAATCCTTTTATAGATTCTGGACAATCGCGTTTGGTGCCAGAATGACGGATTATTTATTATGAAAAAAGTGGGTGTTGTGTTATTCTCATATAATGATAAAAAAGATAATATATCCTCTTCAAAAAATAGGTTTAATCTTTTTGTTTATTTTATTATTACTTTTTCCTCAAAGAATTTATGCTTTTGAAATTACTTCAGATCCTCAATATATTGTCATAAACTTTTCCGATTCATTTCATTTTCTTGATTGGTATGCTTCTGAGGAAAAATGGCAGAAAGAAGTAAAACCAAAAGCAATACAAAGACTTCGGAATATTAAAACACTTTTAACAGTAGGTGCAACTCCACAACGGCAGCTTGCATGGAGCACTCTTCTTGAATATATGAATTATCCGCTTGATACGCCAACCTCAAAATCTCCCTATATTGTTCGTATAAAACGTATTATGGAACTTGCTGAAGAAGAACAGTTTCCTGTATTTATTCCTCTTAATGGAGTCTAATGGTGGGTGAATTACCTGAATTACGGAACTGGTTGGATTATGACGGAAACCAAACACCTAGTTATACCAACGACGATTATAAAAACTGTGGATACAAAAAACTTCGAGATATAGAATACAGAAATCGGTTTATTAAAGGATATAACCCGGATAACAAATGGAATGTAGATTGGGAAAA
>PFLI01000074.1 GCA_002785065.1 Candidatus Roizmanbacteria bacterium CG_4_10_14_0_8_um_filter_33_9 | reverse complement strand
AGGGTAAACGAACAGATTTTGGCATAGGTGCTTTTTTAGTAGGGATATATGATGATAAGACGGAACAATTTAAAACAGTCGCAAAAATTGGTACAGGATTGACAGATGAGGAATGGAGGGAATTAAAACTCAAATGTCAAATATCCCTTCGACAAAACTTAGGGCAAGCAAATGTCAAATCTATACCGGATCAATACGATGTTGATAAACAGATGTATTGTGATGTATGGGTAAAGCCAAAGATTGTTGTTGAAATTCGAGCTGACGAGATAACAAAGTCTCCTGTCCATTCAGCTGGGTATGCGTTTCGGTTTCCCCGTTTGGAGCGATTCCGTGACGATAAAAAGCCTGAGGATGCAACAACACTTTATGAATTACACCAGATGATTAAGATTCAAGAAAAGGAATAGAAAGATATTCTTTGTGCGCTAAAAGAGTTCGAATAAATCGGATAGGATATTCTCCAAAAAAAGAAGCAGGGTTGTGTTTAATTCTTCGCCCTGAGATTTTTACTACCAATTTTTTATCTCGTTTTATCTTTCCTCCATATTCAATGATGTGAAGTGTTAAATCAATATCTTCGTGTACTTTTGTATCATCGAGACAAACCCGTTTTTTGACCTTATTCCAAATTTGTTTGGTCAAAATCATGTTTGGTCCTATCAATATATCATTTCCTTTAAGAATAGGCTTGAATAAAGTTGAATATGTTTCACTTGCCAATGTATTTTTCAGGTATAAATCATAAAATGCAATTGGTCCGGTAAGAGCATCAATTGTATGAGTTGAAAACTGTTTTTTTATTTCTGAAATCCAGTTATTGGGGAGGATTGCATCTGCGTCACATCGAGCAATTACATCTCCTTTTGCAGTATTAAAACCTTTATTCCGTGTTGGTATCATGCCTTGAATATGTTCTTGGATAATGGTAATTTGAGAGAATTGTTTACACAATGTTATTGTATTATCTTGACAGTTATTATCCACGACAATAATCTCATCAGCTGGTAAAGTTTGATTCAGCAAACTTTTTATACAAGGAATAATATATTTTTCCTCATTATAGACAGGTATAACGACAGATATTTTCACATCTCTATTCTATCAAATGAAGGTGGTATAATAAAGGAGCTCTATGAAACCCTTTTTCTCAATAATTATCCCGACGTTAAATGAAGAAAAGTTTATTAATCCTACATTATTAAATCTTGTTAAACAACAAATAAAAGACTTTGAAGTAATTATTGTTGATGCTCTTTCAAGTGATAAAACAAAAGAAATTGTTGCACGGTTTAAAAATGTAATTCCCTTACGTTGGATTGACTCGGATAAAAAAAACGTTGCATATCAACGGAACATTGGAGCAGAAAAAGCTCATGGATTATTTCTTTTTTTTCTCGATGCTGATACACGCATATCTTCCTCGTTTTTAAGTAAAGCGAAACAATACATTAAAAAAAATAAAGGACTTCTTTATATACCAGCATTGAGGTCAGAAAATCATAATCCTGAGACACTCATTGCATTCAATTTCGTAAACTTAATCATTGGTCTTTCGCAAAACATTGAAAAACCAATTTGTTCAGGGGGCTCGATGATCGTAGAAAAAAATCTCTTTCATTTTATTGGTGGATTTTCTGAGAAAGCTTTTATGTCGGAAGATCATCAATTAGTTCAGAAAGCTCGCTTGCATGGAGTAAAAGCGCGGTTTATGGATAATATAATGGTAAAACCATCGCTTCGACGATTGAAAAAAGAAGGTAAATTACAGGTTCTTTATAAGTATTTAATTATTACCATCCACTTTTTTTTAAACGGAAAAGTCGACAAAAAGATAATTGAATATGAGATGGGTGGGCAACTATATAACAGAAAAGAAAAGAGATGGGGGATGGACGCGCTTTTTAATTATTCCCTTACTCAAATAAAAGATTTTATCCGAAATATATTTAGTTAATACACTGCTTTTAGTTATCCACATTTTTCTTTTAACAAAAAAAATCTTGTTGTATCAATGTATAATGATATATAAATAATATAGGATATCTTATAGAAAGTGAGTATTTTTCTATAGGTCTTGACAAAGAAATGATAATACTTTATAGTAGTAATATGGTTAAGTACAACTATTTCAAGGGCACTCAAAAACGGTTAATAGCACCATTAGTAAGTAAGAAAGAATTTATTGCATTTGTGGGTAATCAATTTAGGCAGCTTTCACGAAGAAACTTAGGTTTACCAATGAAGTTGTACCATCTTTAAACGCAAAAAAAAATAAGAGCATCACTACCGCTCGTGTAAGGGGACGACGAGTAGTAATGCTCTTTGTTTAGATTATCAAATATATATTTTTTTGTCAAGTACATGCGTTATTTTACTTGATATAAAGCCCCAAACCCATTTGATGAAGTATATATTTTGTTAGCAATCTCTGCAAACTTTGCTTCATAAAGATTTTTATATTTTTTCTTCTCCATTGAAGAAACAACAATGTATTTAATTCCATATTTTTCGATTAATTCTTTTGTTTTTACAATATCTTTTGACTCGTAGAGGGCAATTATGTCGGGAATACGATCAGAAACAACTGTTGATGAACCTCTCCATAACCACTCATGCACCCACCAGCCTGCAACGGTTGGAAGTCCGGTATATGCGGATATATAATTATAATCAGTATACGAATCTCCTTGAGCTTCAAGGATAACCGGTTGTCCGCTAATATTCTTGTTAATATAATCAATAATTTCATGGTTTTCAGGATAATCGCGATTGAGCCACTCTATGCCATCAAGGTTGGGAGTTTTTTGTAAAGAACCATAATAGGAGGGAAACGAATAGAATGGATAGATAAAAACAAACAAAAATGAAACAATAAGAAGTATTTTAAATAAACTTACATATCGATGTTTAACATATCTTAATCGGAAAAAAATATAAGCAGCTGCAATTCCCATCATAATAAATGCTTGGTATCCAAGTTTAAACATAGTATTGGCTCGAAAATGAGCAGGGTAAATATCCTTGATATAAAAAAATTCTGGAATAAGGATGAAAAGAGTACCAAAAGAAAAAAGAATAAATATAAAATCATCGATATGTGTTTGAATTTGGGTAATGGGTTTTTTTCTTTGCTCAAACCATTTAATGATCGGAAATGTTACAAAAGCGATCCAAAAAAATCCCCAAAGCACAAACAACATCCACCATGCATCTGATTGACAGTTACCTGATTCAAAAAGAAAAGGTCCCATTTTGCCAATATCAGTTAAAAATTTGGGAGCGCAGTTTACTCCTATTCCAGAAACAAAAGGTGAAAAAAAAATCGAAAAAGGAAACGAAAAAATTAAAAAAGAAACAAATAGTACTCCGCATGCAATGATAAGATTCGTTGTAAAGCCAAGAATGACTACAAAACACACTATAGATAAGAGAATATAAATTGGTCCATCAAAGGCATTTGTCATATAATACGTAGCGGTTAGAAAGCCAAGTACTACAGAATTGAGAATTAAATAATAAAGATTGACAATTTTTTTTCTATTTATAAAAAACATAAAAAGAACAGTCAGGGTAAGAAGTACAAAAGGTATATCAAACACATGTCCGTGCAGATCAGCGACCACATAGGAGTAGGAAGGAAATTCGTGGATGGTAAAAGGAATAAATCGGGTTGCATTCGGGTACCAGTATTTTGCCGGATTATAATTGGATAAAATGGTCCAAAAAGGAACAGGATTTTCCGGAGCATATCCTTTAGTAAAAAGATAAACAGTATGGAGATTACCTCCAAAGTTAACAATAATGCTTCCTAAGAAGCCAAAAAATAAAGAAGGAACTATTTTTTTAGAAAACAAATATACAATATTTCCCACGAGGGAAAAAACAATCGTAATTGCTTGAGCAAAAATGGTTGCAAGAATGAGGTTGTATCCAACCGATGGAGTAATTCCTGTCAGCTTGATAAGTATGGCTCCGGAAAGATGACCAAAGTAATAGTAATTTATAGGATATCCTTCAGGTCGAATTAAATCAGAAGAGAGCCACATATCAAGAGGTGGGAAAAATTTAGAACGCAGAATTGACTGAATAAATCCATAATCCATAAATTTTTCCAGTCCATGCAAAGACGGTTCTTGTCCTCTGATAAACGTTAAAAACAATAATGAGGCTAAAAACAAAAGTTCTTCTCCAATAAGAATATAGAGCTGTGTTCTATTTTCAAAGAGTTTATTATATTTTTTATATTTCTTTCGAAGCATAATTACTCCAGCAATAAAGACAGATAGAATAAAAAAAAGACTAAGTTGAGTAAAGGGAAGAATTTTGGCTATGCCAAAAATAAACATCGTGTATGTTAACAGGAGAATGGTAATTGTTTTCCCAAATGCATACCCACCGTCAAAAAAAGGAAAAAGAAACTTTTTTACAAATAAATAACCAATAAAACCAAGCGGCAGTAAGAATAAGTACCATGTTAATGATTGAGTAATCCAATTCATTTGAATATTATACGCTTCCTCAGTTGCATTTTAAAGCTGAAAATGAGAAAATGGCGTATGGAAAATAAGTTTATTCCGTCGTTATTTGAACAATCCCTAACTGAATTATGGGAACGTAATATATTGGCGAAAAAACAAAACGGAAAACTATTTACGATATTAATGCCTCCTCCTAATGCAAATGCTTCACTTCATGCAGGTCATGGTATGTATGTGATTGATGACATTTTAATTCGATGGAAACTCATGAATGGATATGACGCGCAGTGGATTCCCGGTATGGATCATGCTGGATTTGAAACACAATATGTATATGAAAAATATCTAGCTAAACAAGGAAAATCACGACTGGATTTTGACAGACAAACTCTTTTTAATAATATATATCAATTCGTCAAAGATAATTCAGGACTTATATATAAGCAATTTAAACGTCTTGGGTTTTTAGCGCAGTGGAATAAAAGTGTTTTCATGCTTGATTCACACGTATTGAAGCGGGTTTTTGATACGTTTTATAAAATGGAAAAGGAAGGATATGTATATCGCTCTGACTATATTGTAAATTACTGTACTCATTGTGGCACTTCCTTGTCAGAGTTGGAAGTAGAACATATAGAACGAATTGACCCACTTTATTACATAAAATACGGTTCATTTACTTTGGCAACAGTGAGGCCTGAAACAAAATTTGGGGATACTGCACTTGCTGTACACCCAAAAGATAAGCGGTATACAAAATGGATTGGTAAAGAAATCGAAGCAGAAGGATTGTTGGGAACATTTAAGATTAAAGTAATTGGCGATGATTATGTAGATCCTGAATTTGGAACAGGAGTAGTAAAAATTACTCCCGCTCATGATCCAAACGATTTTGAAGTAGGGAAACGTCATCATTTATCGGTAAAAAGCGTAATTGATTTTACCGGAAAATTAAATGAGCTTACTGGACCCTATAAAGGATTAAAAATTAAAGTTGCTCGGCAAAAAGTCGCTGAAGATTTACAAAAAAAAGGCCTCATAGAAAAGATTGATACTCAATATCTTCATTCGGTTACGGTTTGTTATAAGTGTAAGCGCGATCTTGAACCAATGGTGGTTCCGAACTGGTTTATTAAAGTGAGTACGTTAAAAAAACCCGTTATTCAAGCGGTAAAGGATAATAAAGTTACGTTTTATCCAAGTCGCTATAAAAGACAAATGCTCCAGTGGCTTCAGACGATGCATGATTGGCCAATTAGTCGACAAATTGTTTGGGGGATACGAATTCCCGTATGGTATAGTATCAAGAATAATCCTGATATGTTTGTTGTTTTTATCGATAAAAACAACAAACAAGTTCAGGGAATAATCAAAGATTTACTTAATATATATTCTATCCAGGAAATAATTGATGGGTTACAAAAACTTACTGTTCCAACTCAGGCTCAATATATTGTTTCTGAACATTCTCCAGGAGATGATTACATACAAGAAACAGACACTTTTGACACATGGTTTTCTTCAAGTCAGTGGCCACTAGTCACGTTAAACGGGGAAGATTATGAAAAACGGTATCCCACTGATTTTTTAGGAACACTATCTGACATTCTCCCGTTTTGGGTATCTCGTATGATTCTTTTTTCTCTATATATAAAAAAACAGGTCCCTTTTAAAACCGTTTTTTTATGGTCTATGGTTGCGGATGCAAAGGGGCAGAAAATGAGTAAAAGTAAAGGAAATGTGATCAATCCCATTGAGCTTGTTGACAAATATGGCGCAGATGCATTTAGGGCGTCGCTTCTTTTTGGAACAACAGCTGGAGCAAAAGTAAATTTGTCTGAAGATAAAGTCCGAGGAATGAGAAATTTTGCCAATAAAATATGGAATATGGGAAGATTCATACAATTAAATGTCAAATGTCAAATATTCCCTCTTCGCCAAGGCTTCGCGGGGCAAGCAAATATCAAAGAAATTGATCCAAAAACAAATGAGGTTGTTCAAAAAATGAAAGAAGAATTGAAAGGATTGGAAAAAACGTATATGAATAATATGAAAAAGTATTATTTTTCAAAAGCTTTAGGAGATTTATACGAATTTATTTGGCATAGACTTGCCGATTACTATATTGAACAGTTGAAAGAAGAATTAAAACGTGGTAATATAGAAGTTCTTACGAGCTTACAAGAAACATATCTGCAAAGCTTAAAGATGTTACATCCATTTATGCCGTTTGTAACAGATGCAATTTGGCAACAATTTCATGGGGTAAACACTTCACTGTTAGAAGTTACATTTACAACACATGGCAACAAAAAGAACATATCAACCAAAAAAAGGTAAACGAGTTCGTAAGCACGGATTTTTAAAACGCATGGATTCAAAAGACGGTCGAAAAGTAATTAAACGTCGTATTGCAAAAGGTCGAAAAAAATTATCAGTCTAATTTATTTATATGTTCCAATATATTGGAGTCGCGTTTGAAACTTTGTTTTTTTCTCCCATAAAAAACCTCTTGGTTTTTTTCTATTATATTTTTTTGCAATTAAAATTGCCCGGAGCATTTGGATTTTCTATTATTGCTCTTACTATATTTGTTCGGCTTCTTCTTCATCCCCTTTTTAAACAACAGATGGAAATGACAAAAAAAATGCAGGATATTAAACCACATATGGATAAGTTATCTGCAAAACATAAAAAAGATCCCAAGAAACTTCAGGAAGAACAATTAAAACTGTATCAGCAATACGGCATTAATCCCGCTTCAGGGTGTCTGTTTATGATTATTCAAATGCCTATTTTTATTGCACTGTATCAAGCTTTGGCATTGTTTTTTAACGGAAATATTCAAAAAACAATTATTGCGATTAATAAAATCGTTTATTTTCCTTTTCTTAAAGTTCACTCAATAGATCCATGGTTTTTCGGGATTAATTTAGCGATGAGCCCGCAAAAAGCAAACAATCCTTTTTATTATGCAGTTCCGATCATTACTGCGGTGTTGCAATATTTACAAGTTCAAAGCTCCACTCCAACATCAAATGCAATAGCGACAGTTGTAAAAGATAAAGACGTCAAACTTGGAAAGAAAGAAAATAAAGACGATTTTCAAAAAGTAATGAACACCCAGATGAAATACGTTTTCCCTCTTATGATAGGGTGGTTTTCCATGAGTTTACCGATAGGTCTTTCTCTGTATTGGAATATTTTTTCGCTGTTTAGTATAATTCAATACAGAAATATACATAAGAAAAAAAGAACAAATTAATAGGTTAAAGGATTAATGAATTAACGGGTTAGTACATAAATTTGTTAATCCGTTAATTCATTAATAGTTAATTTAATACAAAATGGATAAATTAGAGACCGTTAAAACAGAAACAGAAGGATTACTAAGTAAATTAGTTGAAACATATACCTGTGAGGTTTCAGAAGATGGAGGATTTTTTCATATAACAATTAAAACTGAAGAAGCGCCAACTATTATTGGCCGTCATGGAGAAACCATTCGCGCATTGCAAAAAATTCTTGAAGTTATTTTATATAGAAAAGTGGGTGAATCTGTTAGGGTTTTGATTAATGTAAATGATTACCGTGAAAAACAAAAAGAACGACTTGAAGTGCTTACGAGCCAGTACGCTGATAAAGTTACAGATACGCGTCAGGCTGAAAAAATAAGCTATCTTTCCTCGTTTGAAAGACGAATTATTCATCAATATGTCACCAGTAATTATCCAGATTTAATTAGTTATTCAGTAGGTGAAGGTAAAGATAGACAACTTGTGATTGATTTAAAAGAAAATGGTCAACCAGAAGGCGCCAGTGAGGAGTAAAAACTCGGCTTTTTTTATTCTTTTTTTCCCTATTCTTATCGTGTTTGATGTTATTTCATACTTCATGATGCGTTCTTCCTGTTTACAGTGTACTAATTTCACAGAGTTTTTTCAGTCATCTTCTTTAACTCTTTTTATAGTGAGGGATTTTCTCCAGGTTTTTCGGAAACAGTAATAAGATCATCTGTTTTCAAAAAGTCAAGAGGTATAGGATTTTGTTTATATTTAACCTTAAAAAATGTGTTAGAAT
>PFLI01000032.1 GCA_002785065.1 Candidatus Roizmanbacteria bacterium CG_4_10_14_0_8_um_filter_33_9 | reverse complement strand
TTTTATTATACATGAAACTAAATTTATTTAGTAATTATTGATAACGATTTGCGAACCATATTTTAATTTTTTGTAGAGAGTGAGCTTTTGATCATATTAATTGTTATCAGATTGCCTTCAGGTGCCACCAAGAAAACCAATTGCGCAACTGGAACTGTTTTTGTGTAAGCGAAAGATAATATGTAAAGGGACTAAATAAAATAAAGGCAGCAACTACAACTACTGCAGTAACTACTACACCGAGGATCAGACATTTTGATTTCTTCTTTATTTTATTTTCAAAAATATATATAAACTGCAAATACGCAAGAATAAAGGAAAAAATAAGCGGGGTAAAATAATGATACAAATATAATACACGCGGTAAGGAAAGGGTCAGCCCCATATACACCACATAAAGGGATGTAAAAGGCAGTATTGAAAGAAAAATTGAGTTATTTTTAATGGATAATTTAAACACCAACCGGCTGATAAACAATACCAAAGAAAATAATATTCCGACAAAACCTATACCCCAGATAATTGGATTTCCTTGAAGATACAAATAGCGCACTTCCGTACCATCCTTTTCCCATCGGTAATTAATACTCTTATTCCCCAACGGCCAAGTAAGCGGGTGGCTGCCATTTTCATCAGGTTTGCAGACATCGAGAACTGGTACGCCTTTTTCATAATGGGGGATAAAAAATAAATGCTCTATCAGTTGAAATGGAAAGTTGGAAACGGTTGCCGTCTGATGCACAGCTAATACATTTTTAAGTCTTTCTGAAGCCTCATAATACTTATTATCCATTACGTTCCGCCCATTGCTTATATGTATATAATAAACAGCGCAAAAAATAACTACCACTCCCAAAACATACAGGATTGTTTTTTGAATAATCTGAATGTCATTGTGAGCGATCCCGTCGAGATTGCTTCGTCGCTTCTCTTCTCGCAATGACATCTTGTATTTTATTTCCTTTACCAGAAGAAACAAAAACAGCATTCCGAAAATGATCCCGTTTATTTTTACTGACAAAACTAGACCAGTCAGAATTCCCAGTATTCCGTATGAGGCAATCGGTATTATTTTCTTTTTTTGCAGTACTATAAAATACAACACGACCAACAACGAAAAAAATATTCCTGAACTATCCAGCATCGCTCCCCTACTATGAACAATAATCGCATTATCAAATAAATACAGAAATGAAAAGAAAAATGCCAAAACCACATTAGGGAAAAGTAAATATAAAATAAGGAAAAAAAGCGGTCCGGATAATGCACCAAAAAGTGCGGGGAAAAACCTAACTCCAACAAATGAAAATCCGTTTGGAATGTCTTTGATGTAATCAGTCACTGCAAAACTTGATGTATCAAGTTTATTATTTGACTGAAAAAGTTGTTCCCCCCATGCAATAAAAAGTTTCCCCAAAGGAGGATGAGGCTCCATAAAAAATACATGATTGATATATTTATAGGCCGAGGCAATGTGATAATTCTCATCCCAGAACAGATTTGGAGGGTTAACGTAATTGTAAAAATAAGTTAAGAATGAAATTGCAGAAACCAATATCAGACAGATAATAAGAAGTTTACTCTTGTTTTTTAGTATAGATTGGATGTTAGACAACATTTTTGTTACTATC
>PFLI01000139.1:1895-2818 GCA_002785065.1 Candidatus Roizmanbacteria bacterium CG_4_10_14_0_8_um_filter_33_9 | reverse complement strand
ACCGATTTTCCCATCCAGAAATGTATGGTTCACCGCACCATTACCTGGAGAACTCGTTATCAATTGTGACAACTTCTTAAGAGAACCCTTATGTGTGCCACAAAGAAGATGGTTTAGGTTGCTGTAATAAAACATATATTATGAAATTGCCAAACATTCATCTTAGTGATAAATTGCTTCGTTTTTTTAAATAACATATTATTTTGATATACTGTTATTATGCCGAAAAAGAAGACTGAAGAAATTCCTGATCCTTTGGAAAATTTAAAAGAAATCCTGGGTTTTATTATTGCTTTGTTATCAATATTCTTTACTAAAATCTTCCCACTATTTGCTTTAGGACTCCTCTTCCTCTTGGGAGTAGTTTATTTTATTTTCAAATTACTTGGTCTGACATAATATTTTTCATAAACCCATTCTTGGAATCCGGTCCAATTCGTCGGCGCTTTTTACAAACATATTCCATTTTGCTTTATAATAAGCAACAATTCCAATCATAGCGGCGTTATCTCCGGTAAGATACGGATAAGGAGGAAATAAGACTGTTCCCCCGCTTTTTTTTACCAAAGATCGCAGTAAAAAGCGGAGTCTTTTATTCGCGATAACACCCCCGCCGACAACCAGTTTATGTATACCCGTTTGCTTTATCGCTTTTTGGGTCTTTTGAACAATCGTATCAAAAACTGCCTCCTGATACGAACTTGCAATTTGTTTTAACTGCGTCAGATTCTCATCTTGATTTCTTGCTTTCAAAAAATAGAGAAGGGATGTTTTCAAACCGGAGAACGAAAACTGTAGATCTTTGCTTTTTAGCATTGGCCTGGGAAAGGGAAAAAATTCCTTATTTCCCACATCTTCAGACAAGCGTTCAATAACCGGCCCTGCAGGATAACCAAGACCCAAAAGTTTTCCTCCTTTGTCAA
>PFLI01000139.1:540-1877 GCA_002785065.1 Candidatus Roizmanbacteria bacterium CG_4_10_14_0_8_um_filter_33_9 | reverse complement strand
GAAATGAAAAATCACGGATAGGATTGCCCTTACTGTTTTGGACAAACGAAGAATAGATATGCCCCTCCAGATGATTCACAGCAATAAGTTTTTTCTCATATGTTTTTGAAAGCTCTTTTGCTTTGAGAATCCCCACCTCAAGCGCGATTGCCAACCCAGGCCCCTGCGTCACTGCCACATAATCGATGGCTTTCATACACATATTTGCTTTTTTCAAACATGTTTCAACCACTCCATCAATCCGTTCTTCGTGAGCGCGTTTAGCAATCGTGGGAAAAATCCCCCCCCATTTTTCATGCAGAACAATCTGGGAAAAAACTACATTGGACAGAACTTTTCGCCCGCTCATTATGGCACATGAGGTTTCATCAGCCGATGTATCAAGAGATAAGATATTCATTTCAAGATTGTTCAATGGTTAACTGCCGTTTTGTATCACCTTTATGCTCCATATAAATAACAATAATACGCGCATCTTTGTAACGGTCTAACAGAAATTTTGATTTTTCCCCCCACTCAAAACACAACACATTCTCCTTTTTAAAATATGATTCTAAACCAAGATGCTTAAATTCATTCTGCTCTTCAATGTTAAACAGATCACAATGGATAAACATATTGATGAGCGGATGATTGATTTTATATTCATAATAGATAACATACGTAGGAGATATAATGTTTGAAACACCCAATACCTCGCCCATTCCTTTAGCAAATATTGTTTTTCCCACTCCCATCTCACCCTTAAGAACAAAAACGATTGGTTTATTTCCGCTTTTTTTCATCTGATCCCTCAACAGATTACCGGCAAGTTTTTTTGTTTCTTCCTCAGAAGATGTGCATACCGCCTGAGTAGTGTTAAAGGCAAGGTCTCCTTTCCGGAGCGTTTTCACCTGAGAAGTTGAAAAATCCAATACCGTGGAAGGTTTATTTTTTGGCAATTCCCCTGCATCTACAACAAGATCAATAAGCCCCCGATTTTTGTTTGAGAGAGTTTTGAGAAAAGATGTTATTGAATAAAACGGCGGTCTTCCTGCTGTATTTGCAGATGTTGCCGTTAATGGATGATGAAATGTATTGACTAAATCAATAATAGGCTTATATACAGGCATCCGTATGCCAAGAGTGCCTTTTTCAGATTCAAGAAGATGACAAAGGGCTTTTGTAGCAGGTAAAACAATAGTATAAGGACCGGGAAGTAATGATTGTAAAACTTTTTCTTGATCTGAAATTACACCAACAACCTGTTTCATCATGTTAAAACTTGATACAAAAACAGAAATTGGTTTCCCTTTGGGTCTATTTTTTATTTGCTGCAATTTTAAAACTGCTTGCGT
>PFLI01000139.1:0-456 GCA_002785065.1 Candidatus Roizmanbacteria bacterium CG_4_10_14_0_8_um_filter_33_9 | reverse complement strand
TTTGACTGAACTCTTTCTGTTTTTTCTTGTTAGCTTCAAAATCTCCATTTCATTAAAGCGGCGGCGGTCGTGTCGCCCGCCGCCGAGAAATATATTGCTAAAATCTTGGGGTTTATTCTTGCTTTTTAAAAACTCCTTCAAATTTTGAATAAAATTTTGTGTTGTCTTCAATATTTTCTCTTACCAACGACGCTGGTCCTATCGCACAATTTGAACCAACCAATACGCCAGGCATAAAAGAAGCATTTATTCCTATCCTTGCTCCATTTCCAATAATAGCTCCTAACTTTCGAAGTCCTGTATCAATTCTTTCGCCCTTAACAACGGATTTAACATTTTCTCTATCCAAGCGGACATTACCTATGACTGTGCCAGATCCTGTCCGGCAATTTTCTCCAAAAATCGTATCGCCAAAATATCCAGAATGCACATGGACGTCTTTTTGAAATATTGTAT
>PFLI01000098.1 GCA_002785065.1 Candidatus Roizmanbacteria bacterium CG_4_10_14_0_8_um_filter_33_9 | reverse complement strand
AACTATTTTTGTTAATCCTTGTTTTTGAGTAATTTTTTCAGCTTTTTTTAATAGTTTTTCTCCCAAACTTTTGTGCTGAATATTTTTTTTTGTTTTTGATCCAATCTCAGTAGATTGTCCATATACATGAAGTTCTCTTACTATAGATGCATTTTTTAAAACTGAAAACATAGGTTTTATTTTTTTGTTGGTGATATAAGAGGGAATTCGCAACCGTAAAAAACCAAGAGAATGATTTTCTTCATCAACATATTCTAGAAAATATTCTATTCCACCGCTTGCTTGATATTTGATTATTCTCATTTTTATTTTTCCCTGTATTTGAGTATCTTTTATTTCTCTGCACCGGATGCATTTACAAGCAATATTTTCCGCACTCATTTCTTTTTGAATTAATTCGCGAAGATTAGGAGGAAATTGTTTATTTTCCATCATGGTTGTTGTAATATCACGCGTTAATCTGCCAATTCGAGTCCATTCCGGTACAACATTTTTTTTAAATGCAATAATGGTTTTTATCATTTCAGATAGTGAATACGGTTTATATATTCCTTCTTTATACCACTTGCTTATATCGGTAAAAGGAGTGATTGCTGTTGGATATAGTTTTAGATGATCGGGTTTAAATAAATCGTTTTCAAAAGCTTTTTTTAATAAAACAAAGTCTTTATGAGTATCGCTTCCTGGAAGATTAAGCATAAGATGATACCCTACTTTAAAACCTGCATCTTTCAACTGCTGTGTTGCATTAATAACGGATTGAATTGTGTGCCCCCGACGTATCAATGTATATATATCATTATCCAAAGCCTGTACTCCGATTTCTACATGTGTTATTCCCAGTTTACGTAAATATCTAAGTTCAGATTGGTTTATATAATCTGGCCGAGTTTCAATATTAATGCCAATAATTCTTGACAATGCTTTTTCATTTTGCTTTTGTTCCTCATTGAAATCTAAAGATTTCTCTTTTTGATTGTTTCCCGTCATAATAAGATTTTGTATATTCGTATTACATGCATGGAAGATCCTCTTCATAAATCGGATTCGATATTGTTTTGAATAAAATGAAAAAGTACCACCTTTAATAATAATTTCAACTTTATCAAGCGGATGATTAGATAAACAAAACATAATAAGTCTGCTTTGTGTTTGTTTAAACGGATCAAATTTATGACGAAGCGCCCGCATCACAGCTGGTTCATCAGATAAATAGCTTTTTGGTATGCCAGGTTCGTTCGGACAATATGCGCAATTAAAAGGGCAGCCAACTCCTTTGGTAAAAAGAGATAGGGGAATGATACCCGATAATGAACGAGTTTTTGTTTTTGTTAATAATGGTCTGATAAGATCAACAAAATCAGCGCTGAATTTTTTTTTATGTCGATAAAGGATAAATTGAAGCCACCAGTAAGAAGGTACAGACCCATTAAAAATGGTTTTATTGCTAGTCTTTAAATACTGATGAATATATTGAACTAGATTTTTCGATGTTAACTCTGTTTTTGTCTTGTTTTGAATGTACAAAAGAAGGATAACTAGATCTTTCTCGAGTTTTTTTGGGAAATTCTTAGGGTAGAACATAAAAGTGATTTTGGTTGATATAATGAACAAATGGAAGACTATATTAGTCAACTAAACACTATTTTATCAGAATTATTTTCTACATACGCTCGAACAATAACCAAGCCGGGTGTTTTATTATCTGGAGGAATAGATTCATCCCTTATTACATATTTTGTATCACATTCATTTTCTTCTTATTCAGTGTTATCTATGGGTGCAGAAAATACCAAAGACTTGAAGTACGTAAAGATTATATGTGATTATTTGAGATCATATTATGAATGGGTTGAGTTAACAAAAGATAAAATTATTATCGCTCTTCCGATGGTGAGATCAATTTTAATCAAAGAGCATATTCCAAATTCATTAATGCAGGTTTCGCTGGCGACTGGCTATTTCCTTATATTTGAAAAAGCAAAGAAAATGGGCATAACACATATTATTACCGGGCAAGGACCGGACATTCTTTTTGCCGGATATCATAAATATAAAACTTGTGTCAACATAAATAATGAAATTAAAAGCGATTTAGAATTACTTGAGGTTGACAAGCGGAGAGATAGTAGTATAGCTAAGTACTTTGGAATTACATTAATAAATCCATATCTTGAACATCAATTTGTTGAATTTGCTCTTTCTGTACCTTCTAAATATAAAATACATCAAGGTGTGGAAAAACTTCTTCTTCGCCTATTGGCAAAAAAACTCGGATTACCGGAGGAAATTATTAACCGTCCTAAAAAAGCATTTCAGTATTCTACGGGAATACAGAATATCATAAGACGAGTTATGTAACATTAATTACAAAACTATACTTACGTCATTCTGGCACCATTCGTGATTATCCAGAATCAGATTCTGGATGCGCTCACTTTGTTCGCTTACCAGAATGACGGATCTTAATTTATCTAAAAGCCGAGCGGATTTTTCGAGCGAGAGAAGTAATAAGAGGTTGTTTACTCTTAATAATGATTTGTAACGAGGGAATTTGTTCATCCATAGCCAGTTCTCCAAGTTGTATTCCCGTTCTTTTTTCATCCTCTTTTAATAGTGATTTCCACCAATGAATATGTTCAATACGGGGATTTACGACAATATCAGCTTTTTTTACTTCAGAGAGCGATAGGTTATGACTCATTAACATAAATGATAACTCCGCAACTCGTAAAAAAGAAGTTGAATCGGTCAGATCGGGTTCAGAATATTGTTTTTGAAGATTTACTGCGATGATAATATCTGCTCCCATTTTTTTTACTGTATCAACAGGTACCGGACTTGTTGCGCTGCCATCAATATACAGTTCATTATGTATAAAAGCAGGTTTATAAATCATCGGAATTGCACAACTTGCATAAATAGTTGGAAGTACGAGTCCCTCTGAAAACGCAGTTGTCATTCCTGTTTTTAGATTCACCGCAATCGCTCGAAATGGAATTTTAAAGTCTTTATACTGAAATTCTTTTCCCAAAAATTCTTCTATAAAAACCTGTGTTTTATTTCCTCCCAAGATTCCTTGATGGAGAGAAGGGTCGACAAGCATTGAGATCATCTGCCACCAACCTTTAGATACAATATATTTTTCAATTTGTCCGATATTTTTTGTTTTTGCGTAAAATGATCCCACAATAGAACCTGCGCTTGTTCCTGCAATATAATCAATAGCAATATTATGTTTCTCCAATGTTTTGATTACACCAATATGAGCGAGTCCCCGGGCGCCTCCGCTTCCTAAGGCGAGTCCGATGGTTGGACGTTTACTGAAGATATTCATATTGTTATTCATTATATAATAAACCAGATATTACATATTCGATTGATTTCTGTCTCTCTATTAATGTATAGTTATTCTCTATGGATACAAATCAAAATACAGATAAACCAAAACAGATTGAAGGAGTCGCCGGATCAATGAGTATGGTAGAACTTTCCACCTTGATAAATAGGTATGTAGCAGATATAGAAAAATTAAAAGAATCAATGAAAATGCAATCTTCTATGTTTAAAGATTCATTTGAAAATGACGCCGAATATCATACAAAATCAAAACAAGTTAAACAGGTTACTCGTGAACGAAACGCCATTAAACAACGCATATTAAAACAACCCGCAGTTGAAGCATTGACAGGAAAAATGAATGAATTAAAGGGAGAAATAAAAGATGCCCAAGAGGGTCTTTCAGGTTATTTGGAAGAATATCAAAGGGTTTCCGGAACAAATATTATTGAAGGTGAAAATGGTGAAATCAGGGAAATTGTTCCCATGTATAAACTGGTTAAAAGAAAAGTTTAACTTTATTCATTACATTTACTCCAGAGCCCTCTGTTATTGTTTCGTGCTTCTTTCTCTGCATCAACAAACTGGTTACTATATGCAACATCTGGAGGAAAAGTCGAAGCTACGGCATATCCTTGTCTTACTAAATAATCATTGACAAAAATACCGCTTTGTGTTGCATTTTCTGATTCTATAACCCAAATATATCGTAATAGTCTTTTATATCTATCAACTTCAGACACGTCTTTTTCCATTCGAACAAGTTTTCCCTCAACCAATTGTTTATTAAAAAAACTTGCTTCTTTTCCAAAACATTCAACACTTTTATTCGGATGTTTTGTTTCTGGAGTATTTATCCCGATATATCTGACAACTTGTTTGTTCTCAATTTCTATGGTATCTCCGTCAATTACTCGTATAACTTTATTGATGGTATATGGTTGGGTTGTGACTGTTGGTATGATTGTGGGCGATGGGAAAAAAGAAGGAATGGTAACATTTAATTTTGGTGAAGATTTGAAACTGATAAAACCTGCAATTGCAAAAAAACAAATCAAACTAAAATATAATATTCTTAAAATGCTTTGTTTCATATGAGTAGTATAGTAAAAAAATCAAAATACATATTCTGTAAAATTTTAATAGACAGTCGTCATTCTGGCACCAAACGTAATTGTCCAGAATCGATTCTGGATGCGCTCACTTTGTTCGCTTACCAAAATGACAGATAATTAATCTCGTTATTTTCAGTGAAGTACTTTCTTATTTCACCGTAACGCTTTTGGCAAGATTGCGAGGTTTATCCGGATCAGTGCCTCTTCCAACTCCTAGATAATACCCCAGCATTTGTCCAATAATAATATTGTAATAAATTGAAAAGAAAGGAGGGGAGTTTGGTGTTTCGATAAATGTATCAAATTCTTTTGCATTTTGCGGTCCAACACCAATTATTAATGCTCCACGCGCTTTCATTTCAGCTGCTGATGAGAGAACTTCTCCGCGAATTGAATCGTTAGAGGTAAGTACAATACAAGGAGTTCCTTTTTGAATAAGTGCAATTACTCCATGTTTTAATTCACCCGATGCAAAAGCTTCAGCGTGGATATAGCTCGTTTCCTTGAGTTTCATTGCAAATTCGAGTCCTGCAGGGTAATTCAAATACTTACCGATAATATACACATGTTCATGATCAACAAGATCTTTAGCTAACTTGAGAATTTTATTCTGTAATTTTTTAGTTAACCACGAATCCAAACTTTTTTTAACAAAATCAAAATCATTTGTTTTATTATTTAATGATTTTGCAAGAAGGGTCAGTGTTGCCAATTGTGCAGTAAATGCTTTGGTTGAAACAACTGCAATTTCAGGTCCTGCGCCAACCGCTAATACATAATCTGCCATTCTTTCAAGAGTTGATCCTTTTGCGTTTACAATTGCAACAATTACTGCTCCTTGTTTTTTTGCTTGTTTTGCAACTATGAGTGTGTCTGCAGTTTCACCGCTTTGTGATATTGCAAATAGAACAGTTTTTTTGTTTATGGTTTGTAAAAATGGCCCCATTTCATAAGAGCCATATACTTCGGATTGAACTGCGGATTCGGAAAATAAGTATTTTGCAGCAAGTCCGCAGTTATATGCCGATCCGCATCCGGTCATAACAATGTTGCAATCATCTTTAATCTTATCGGCAAGATCAGATATAATTTCTGTATTTGAAACGAGAGCTTTCGGAATACTAACTTTTTGCTCCATAATTTCCTTGAGAAGAAAATGGGGGTATCCGCCTTTTTCCGCATCCTTAATTTTCCAGTTCAATTTTTGGATTTTGCTTTTTATTTCTTTCCCGGTTTGAGTATTAAAAACACGGAAACCAGTTTTTTCCAACACCGCTCCTTCCCCGTCTGACAAAAAAATAACTTGATTTGTTTTATCAAGAAACGCAGTAACGTCTGATGCAAAATAATACTCACTTTTTCCAATTCCCAAAACCAATGGAGATCCATTTCTGCATACAATAATTGTTTCAGATTCATAGTCTAAAACCGCAATAGCATTTAAACCGATAAATTCATTAAAGGACTTTGTTACCGCATTAAAAAATGATTTTGTTTTTGCTTTTTCTTCAACCAAATGGGCAATAACTTCGGTGTCAGTTTCTGATAGAAATGTATGTCCTTTTTGTTTCAAGGTTTCTTTTAATTCCTGGTAGTTTTCAACTATTCCATTATGCAAGACGGCGATTTGTTGTGAGCAGTCAAGATGTGGATGTGCATTAGCATCTGTTACTCCTCCGTGTGTTGCCCAACGGGTATGTCCAATTCCAATTGTACTTTTTGGGAGAGAAGTTTTAGCTCCTCCAATTTTGCCAATATGTTTCTCAACAACGAGTTTTTTCTGTTTATCTGATTTTATTGCAATTCCCCATGAGTCATATCCCCGGTATTCTAATTTTTGAAGTCCGCGAAGTACTGTTTCAGCTGCATTGTTGTTTAAGTCAGGTATAACGCCAAATATGCCGCACATAGAAATAAAAGTAAATTTATAAATGTCATGCTGAACTTGGTTCAGTATCTTTATTTAAGATTCTGAAATAAATTCAGGATGACCGTTTTGAGAAAACTTAACAAATCAAATAATAATGGAGCTTAAAAAATAAAAGGAGAATTGTATTATTCCTTCTTTGTTCTTACTGTTGCCAGCAAGCTTTAAAAAGAATATAAAGATGTACAATTGCCATCTGAAGGTTTCCGTTGATACTCCTTCGACTTTTCTCAAGGTAATTAAATCAAGTTTACCCTGAGCGTAGTCGAAGGGCCCGATTTCAAGTATATTTCTATACTTAAGCCTTCTCCTCGTCATCCACTTCGTCATTTCATTCCTCAGTGTAAACCCGCCTTTGAAATGAAAAAAATGGGTCAAACGCCTATATTTGTTTATAACTCGCCTTTTCTTTTAAGCCAATCTAATAGTAGCAGATCCAATATATTTATTCAACTTAATGTTACAATAATATTTATTATTTAAAGTAACATTATGATAAGTACTGAACCAAATCCGACTTTCTTAATACAAAGAGAACAATTAAACCAAGTTGTCGGAAGATTGAAACCTGCCTTTGGACTACAAAAGTTGAAATGGAAAAAAACAGATGTTCCATTAGTTGATTATTTAAAAACTCAAGTTCAGTCAATTGATTTTGACCAATTGTTAAAAGGTGTAGAGGAAGATGTCTATTTAAAATTAATAGGAGCTGAAAAAGACGACAAAGGAAGACTAACTTTCAGTAATTTTTCCAATGCAGATTTTTTTCGTCCTCACGCAACAAATAATACTATGAAACTGATATCAGATCTTGAAACGCGTTTGCAAGAAGCGGTTGATAGCGGAATTATCACAGCAGATAGGATTGATAAGGATTTACTTGAACGGTTAAAACAAGATGGTAGAGATATTTCGATTTTTTATAGTCAAAGATTAATTGATAGCCATAACACTTCTCTGGATAAAGTATATGCTGCGGAAATTGGTCATGTTATTGCAAAATCATTTGGTTTTCCCGTTGCTATTGAAATTGAAGAAGCCTTTGATAGGGTGTCCCAGATGACTCTTGGTTCTCCAACGCCTCATCTTACAGAACAAGAACGGGCAATTATAATTAGCGAAAAAGCAGAAGATGACAAAATGATTGGTGAATATGAAACTCATTTTGCAAAGGCTCGTGATTTAAGAGATGCACATTTAAGTAAGCTCATTGATATGGCGTCAACAATGTTTGGGCCAGATAAAATGGAAGATTGGCTTGATCAGGTATATCCTTCATTACAATACCTAAAAGGTATACCAATTCCAACGTTAGAAGAATTTTGTGGATTAGGGCATTCCTCAGTTAGTTATTTATTTGACGCTCGTCATGAACATTTAAGGGGGGATTATATTATTGAAGAACTGCATAGAATTTTAGGAGGAGATCTAAGAGCTACGGATCAGTTGCCAAGAGTTTTAGTTAATGCAATGTTAGCAAGGAATAATAATACTGTTCCAATCTCTGTTGTTAATTTTGATAGGTTTACTCAAAGTGTTTTAGCTCATTTATCTCAGCTAAACAATTAAAATAAGCTAAACTTTTTTCTTTCTCACAAAAAGCAGGTAAATTCCCGATGTTACCATACACCATCCCAATAAAGGAGCAAGAAACGGTATTGCTTTGAGAGTAATTATATTGATTATTCTTCTCACTTTGTTATGTTCCTGAATTGTAATAAGAGCATTTATTGTTTGCTCGCGCAGTCCTTCCAAAATGTGTTTATCATATTCAAATCCAAAAAGAAGAAGGATAAATCCAAGAAGAAGAATGACTGATCCTCGTGAGGGTTTGATAATTGAATGAATGACAGCATAAAGAATTCCTAATCCATATATAATTACCGGTGCGTTATGTGTAACGGTAAAAAATATCATATAAAACAAGTTTTGTTTAAGGTCAGGGGTGATAATTATAAGATTTTAAAATAAACTTAACTGGGGTTTTGGTTCTTCACTTTTTTCCTCTTTCTTTTTTATTTTGTCAGTTTGCTTTTTAAATATTCTGTTTGATAAGGAATACATTTCCAATTGTAACAAATACGTATTTAATTTGTCATCAAACCAGAAAAAACCAGCATCATTGGGATTAATGGGGACCTCGACGTTGGTAAGAATAATTGCCAGCTTTTTTGCCATAAGCACATCCTTTTTGCATTCCATCAAAATATTCTTTATTCTTCCCTTATCCATTCCGTCAATTTGGGAATACAAATTTTCAACAGTCTCATATTG
>PFLI01000020.1:2287-9144 GCA_002785065.1 Candidatus Roizmanbacteria bacterium CG_4_10_14_0_8_um_filter_33_9 | reverse complement strand
TTAAACAAGATGGGTCGATTACATCCCTTCTTTACAAAAAACATCGACTGATATGTGAATATTCAACAAAACGAGCAGTAAAGGATTCCTACGAAAGAACAAAACAGATAACAACAGCCAACGTAGTCATCAACAACCCAACAACAGCCACCAAAAGATACCGTTTCGTTCAGAAGTCCCCAAACCATGAATACAAGCTGAACTCTCTCCTTATTGAAAAGGCAGAAAAACTAGAGGGGATAAAGGGATATGTTACTAACACAAAACTCGACGATCAAACAATTATTAATCATTATCATGAATTGTGGCACATAGAAAATTCTTTTCGTATTACTAAATCAGATCTCGAAGCACGTCCCATTTTCCATCGTCTTGAAGAAACAATCAAAGCACATATGATAATTGTTTTTGCGGGATTGGCGATAGTCAAATATATTGAATTAGCCACTGGAATGAGTATTAAAAAAGTACTGCATATTTGTAGCAAGATGCTGACTCACACTTTAAAAAACCGAAAAACAGGAGAAACCATTGAAACTGAAACCACAATTGAGGATCCAAAACTCAAAGAGGTAACTGATTATTTACGAGCAGTGGGACACTAAATGTCCTAAGTCAGGAATATTCAAGCATTTTATTTATTGTAGCGGTGACGACAATGTTTATAGCCTTTTTGTATTAATCAAGAATTAATTATCGCGAGAAATCGTTGTGGATTTAATGAAGCTCCACCAATAAGAAATCCATCAATCTCAGGAGAATTAAAATATTCCTTGCAGTTATTCTCATTCACGCTGCCTCCATATATAAATTTTGTATTTGGTTGTAGGGCTAGTTTTCTTTTTAGTCCTATGATTATTTTTAAGGGTTTATTATTACCTTTTCCATCACCAGTACTAATTGCGTCAATTGCTTCATAACAAACAAATTCAACATAGGGAGGATATGGATCATTCTCGTTTTTAATACAATAGAATTGTGCAAAACCATATTTATGGGCTAGTTTGCTTTTTTGAAAAGAAATATCTGTAGATTCATGCATATGAAGTGATCTTTCACTATGCCCAATAATTGTGTATTTAATGATTCCTGATAAGTTTAAAGCGCTTACTTCTCCTGTATAGGTTCCTTGCTCATAAACAGAAATATCTTGAGATCCGATGTAAACATGAGCCGATTGGGAAATCATCTCGTTTAATTTCGATATAAAAGGGAAAGGGGGACAAATAATAATCTTTTTATTTTCATTTGGCACATAGTTTTCCAAAAAGGTTTGCATCCATTCTATGGATAGCTGTAATGTTTTATTTGTTTTCCAATTTGCAATAAAGTATTTCATTATTAGTTTATAATTATAAATCACTATGATAGATATATGCAAGGGCTTGAACAATGATCAAAAAAAAGCGGTATTATATGTATCGGGTCCTTCTATTATACTAGCTGGTGCAGGATCCGGTAAAACTCGAGTCCTTATTCATAAAGTGATGTATTTAATAGAAGAAAAAAAAGTAAATCCTTCATCAATACTTATGATTACATTTACGAATAAAGCTGCGTCGGAAATGAAAAAACGATATTTAAAAGGTGATATTGGATATATAGGTACTTTTCATTCATTTTGCTCGACAATACTTCGAAAACAACACAGATATATCTCAAGAACACAAAGTTATGTAATTTTTAACGAAGATGATCAAAGTAGTCTAATAAAGGCCATTATAAAAGAAAAAAAAATACAGAAATATTCACCTTCTTTTATCTTAAACAAAATTTCAAGTGCGAAAAATCTACTTATTACGCCTAACAAATATTTGCATACGTTTTCCGATTATTCAGCTTCAAGTGTTTACGAAGTATACGCTGAATATGAGAAACGACTAATAGTTAATAATGCGTTTGATTTTGATGATTTAGTTATGAAAGCAGTGCAATTATTACAAAGTAATGAGGATATTCTTCTTTATTATCAAAATAAATACTCTTATTTATTTATTGATGAATTTCAAGACACAAATTATGCTCAATATATATTGACTAAACTTTTAGGAGAAAAAAATAGAAGAATAACCGTTGTTGGGGATTTTTCACAAAGTATTTATTCTTGGAGGGGGGCAGATATTCAAAATCTTCAAAAGTTTCAAAACGATTTTAAAAACACTAAAGTTTTTAATTTAAATCAAAATTACAGATCAACTCAGTATATTCTTGATTTTGCACATGAGGTAATTTCAAAAAACGAAACACATCCTATCTTGCAGTTAATTACCAAAAATAAACAAGGAGAAAAAGTTGAGTTCTATGAAGCTGATTCCGAAGAAGATGAGGCTCATTTCGTTTCGTCTGAAATTGAAAGATATACCAATATTCTCTCACATTCTTCTTTCGCGGTTTTATATCGGACAAATGCACAGTCTCAAGCTATCGAAGAAGGCTTTCTTCATAACGGAATTCCATATATTCTTATTGGCGGAACGCGATTTTATGAAAGAAAAGAAATTAAAGACGTTCTTTCATACATACGCTTATTAATAAATAGCGCTGATGAAGTAGCTAAAAATAGGATCATAAAATTAGGTAAACGTAAATTTCAACTATTTAAAGATAGTTTTTCAAAGTTACATGAAAGTGTATCAATTGATTCTCCGGTTGAGGTCATTAACAACATTTTTAAAGAAACAACATATTTAGATTTTTACAATAAAGATGATCCAGAAGACTTTGATCGTTTGGAAAATATTAAAGAGTTTATTTCAGTTGCGAGTCATTTTGAAGACATAACTAGTTTGCTCGAACAAGTTGCTCTTGTCGAATCGGAATATTCTGAAAGCGAAAAAAAAGATAGAAATAAAAATGGCGTACGTTTAATGACACTTCATCAGGCGAAAGGTTTAGAATTCCCCGTTGTTTTTATTGTAGGAGTTGAAGACGGTATTTTGCCTCATTTTAGATCAATAGATGACTATTTTCAACTTGAGGAAGAACGGAGATTATTTTATGTCGGCATTACACGAGCAATGCAAAAATTATATATAACTTATACAAAACATCGATTTTTATACGGAAGGAGTGGAGGGGCTATAATATCTAGATTTTTGAAAGATCCACATGAAGAATGGTAAGCTAAGTCTTATTTTAGTATAATTAATGTATGTTATTACACATCAATGACAAATACGGTCAACCTCTATCTTTTCAAACAGTGATATTTAAAATGAACTGCCGTATCAAAACAATCTTATTAGAATTGTGTGTTTACTTTCTTCATTTGATAGGTTATGTTCCTGTTCATCATATTCGTAGATTTTTTTACCGGATAGCTGGTATGAAAATCGGAAAAGGATCATCTTTACATATGGGAATTCGAATGTATAATCCTAATAACATAACCATTGGTGAAGACTCGATTATAGGAGAAAATTGCGTGCTTGATGGGAGAAATATCTTATCTATTGGGAATCATGTTGATATCGCATCAGAAGTAATGATTTACAATAGTGAACACGATATAAAGAATTCATTATTTAACCCAACTGTTGGGAAGGTAATAATTGAGGACTTTGTTTTTATTGGTCCTCGTGCAATAATTTTGTCAGGGGTTACCATCGGCAAGGGTGCAGTTATTGCCGCAGGCGCAGTTATTACAAAAAATATTCCTTCTTTATTAATTGTTGGTGGGGTACCAGCTCATGAAATTGGCCGAAGAGAAGTGAAAAATCTCGGTTATAAACTTGGACGTGCCAGTTGGTTTAGATAGTTACTCCTTTGTTCCAACAAGATATACAGCCTGCCAGGGTCGGTAATTTGAAAAAAATTGTTTTTCAAAAAGCATTTTTCCGTTAAGAGACACTTTATAATCAAATGTAGTTTTTCCTCCCCAAGCAGGAAAATCAACTTGACGTGTTATTCCTTTTTGTAATGTCGGATCCTCTTGAAAAATAGCTGGTGGAGGTTGTTGAATGTCGTATAATGTTACTGGAGAGATATCGATTTTTCGAAAATCTTTTTTACCATAGAATCTGAAGAAAAGAAGATTTTTTTCTGTGTCAATTTCTGTTTGAATAAGAATATTTGAGGGAGTATCATTTTTGAATTTGAGATCAACGCTTGGTGCAAAAATAGTTGCATCTAAGCCTGGTTTTCCATCGTTTTCGTAGTAGGAAACTCGATATGCGTGCGGATGTTGTTCAATTATGGGAAGTCCGGTGTTTAGAGCTGCCCTAAAGACTGTTGTTGAAACCTGACATACTCCACCTCCATCACCCAACACAGTCCTTCCACCCTTTATTATGTATGCAGGCTTATATCCGGTTAAGTGTGATATATCCCCCACAGTATCTGCAAAAGAGAAGATCTCATTTTTTGGAATAATAACACCGTTAAATTTTGAAGTTGCAAGTGTGAGGTTAAAAATGCGTTCGGGGATAGAGTGAGTAAAGTCAGACTTGCCTTCTCCAATTAATTCTTCGATGCCATAAGTGTTTGTTTCAGCTAGGGCGATAGTAGGTTTAAGAACTTGATCGTGTAATATAATAACTATTTTTTCATTAGAAGGAGTATTTTTTAGCTGATGTATTTTTTCACTTACTTCATATAGGAATTGGGTGTCTTGAATTTTTAAGCCATTTTTAGGCTCATTAAATTGAGTAACTCGACCATTTTCAAATTTAAAAAGTGCATTTTTTGGTTGAATGTTATAACTATTTCGTATGTCTTCTGTAAAATCTTCAACAATTGTTCTGTCAAATTCTATTTGAGTTTGAAAATCATACTTTTTTAACCCAAAAATGGTATAAAATTGCTGGAGATAACGAGAAGGTTTGTATGACGATCTTCCAACAAGATATCCTTTTTCAGTTATGTCATCAATATTATAATGCAAATTAAGAAGCTGGGCTGAAAATGTACCAATGGGTTCATTTTTATATGTTACATATAGCGTTAGCTGATTTAGGTGATTATTTTTTTCTTGATACATTTTAAGTATATCTTCTTTTTTCATATAGCCTACATTAGTCTTGTCTATATAAACATTAGGAAACATTTTACTAGTAACTTTAGTTTTAATAAAGAAGAGTATTAGAGAAAGAAAAGCAATTGAAATAATCACAAATACAATAAAGGACTTATTTATTTTGAAATTTGTTATCATAGTTATATGAATGATAATAAAGGAAATCAGGAGGAAAATCAATCAACAAAACCGTTGTTTGAAACCGTGCCTATAGAAAATAGTCAAGCTGATACTGTGCAACCCGAAGAAATATCTCCTGAAGTATTAAATCCAGAAGATGTGCAAGGAGGTTCTGCTTTTCAACCGGAAATAGCCCCATCAGATCAACCCTTTGTTTATGAAGAAAGTAAAATAAAATATGTTTTTATTGTTTTTGCGATTCTTTTATTTGTTGGTATTTTTATTTTAGTTATTCGATTTTTTACAGGAGCAAGATCAAAAGCACCGATACCTGATATTAAACTTGTTTATTGGGGATTGTGGGAAGAAAAAGAGGTAATAGAGCCACTTATAAACGAATATCAAAAAAATAACCCTCACGTAAAAATTGAATATGAAAAAAAATCACCACAGGATTATCGAGAAAAGTTAATATCTTGGAGTCAAAAAAATATTGGTCCTGACATTTTTCGATTTCATAACACTTGGTTGCCAGAATTGAAATCGGTAACAGTGCCTTTGCCAGAGACTATTATGAAAAATTTGGAATTTGAAAAAACATTTTTTCCGATTACCCAGAGAGATTTAAAAATAGGCAATTTCTATTATGGTATACCATTATCCATTGATGGGTTAGTTCTTATCTACAATGAATCAATGTTTAAGAAGGCAGGAATTAGTACTCCTCCAAGGAATTGGGATGAACTTGTCGAGTATGTTGGTAAACTTCAGGTGATAAACAAAGACAAAGAGATAATAACATCAGGAATTGCTATAGGAACAGCTTCCAACATAGAGCATTTTTCTGAAATATTCGGATTGATGCTCTTATTAAATGGTGGTTCTTTAGAAAATTTAAATCAGCTAGAAGCTGCGGGAGCACTTGAAGCGTATCGTCGTTTTGCTGAGTTACCAAATCCAACTTGGAATGAAGCAATGCCAAATTCTATTACAGCATTTGCTCAAGAAAAAGTCGCGATGATTATTGCTCCATCATGGCAAATATTAACCATTAATTCAATTTCAAAAGACTTAAAAATGAAAGTTATTCCTATACCCAAACCCCCAGGCGGTAAACAAGTTTCACTCGCTTCATATTGGGTTGAAGGTGTTTCTAATTCCAGTAAAAATCAGTTAGAAGCGTGGAAGTTTTTAAAATTTTTAAGTCAAAAAGATTCAATGACTAAATTATATGAATTAGAAAATAAACAAAGACTATTTGGTGAACCGTATTCGCGGGTTGATCTTGCGCAAGTATTAATTCAAAATCCATATATTGGTCCAATAATTCAGCAAGCAGTTGATGATTCGTACGTTTCGCTTCCTATTGCGTCGCGTACGTTTGATAATGGACTTAATGACGAGCTTAGAGTATATTTGGAAAACGCAGTCAATGCCACTATCCAAGGAGTATCTTATTCCGAGGCATTAAGTACTGCACAAAAAGGCGTTACTCAAGTCTTTCAAAAATATAATATTCAATGATTGATACATGAATTATTGATACAATAAAAGTATGGGATTTCCATTCTTGACATCAAAGACAAAGACAGGGGATTATTTCTTTGGTTTATTTTTAAAAGAAAATAAAGGTATTGGATGTGTTTTACACAAAGTTAACAATAAAATCGTACTTGTAGCTAAGGAGAATTTTACTTATTCTGATGGATGGGAACATGTAACG
>PFLI01000020.1:2083-2244 GCA_002785065.1 Candidatus Roizmanbacteria bacterium CG_4_10_14_0_8_um_filter_33_9 | reverse complement strand
AATGCCATCTGGAAAAAACAATATTCTTTTTCTTTTCACATTTTATTGATGAAAATGAGAATGCAATAAAACGGCCCTATTCAAATAAAATAAAGGAGCTTGTCAATGCTTTATCTTTAAAAGCAATTGGATATATAGAGTGTAATGATGCTGTTTCAAAG
>PFLI01000020.1:0-2070 GCA_002785065.1 Candidatus Roizmanbacteria bacterium CG_4_10_14_0_8_um_filter_33_9 | reverse complement strand
ATGACAAATTTCCTTTGTCAGAAATCATCAAAGAGATGTTACAAGTTGGTGAGGATGCTCTTAATAATCCAGTAGAAATTGAATTTGCTGTTGAATTGCCATCAGACAATACTAAGGATATTATTTTTAGCATGCTACAAATTCGTCCCATTGTTGAATCCTTCATTAACCAGAATATTGTAATGGAAGATATTAAGGAAGATGAATGTATTTTGACGAGTAAATCTTCAATTGGCAATGGATTTATCTCTGGAATTAAAGATATAATATATGTAAAACCCGAAACTTTTGAGGCAAAAAATAACCACGAAATTGCAGGAATTATTGCCCAACTAAATAGTAAATTTGATGATGAAAGCTCATATATTCTTATTGGCCCAGGACGCTGGGGCTCTAAAGACTATTGGTTGGGAATTCCAGTTTCTTGGTCTCAAATATCACATGCAAGAATAATTGTAGAATCAAGTCTCCTAAAATACCATGTCGATCCAAGCCAAGGCACACATTTTTTTCAGAATCTTACTTCATTTCATGTGGGTTATATCACTATAAATACATATATTAAGGATGGATTTTTAGACATAGAATATCTTAACTCACAAAAAAATATTCTTTATGAAGATAAATTTGTAAGGCATGTAAAACTTGAAAGTCCTGCGGAAATCATTTTAAATGGTAAAACAAATCAAGCAGCAATCTTTAAACCTGGTACCAGAAAAATAATTGTAGAAAAAGATTCAGACTAAAATTCTGAAGTGAAATAAAACTCAATTTTTGGAAATTTTTCTTGAGCAATTTGCAGTGCATAAGGTGAATCAGCAAGAAAAAGATCTCTTTTATCCTTATCAAAAGCCATGTTTTGAATTTTTCTAATTTTGAAATCTTCCAAAGCTTTCTTGTCGCTGCTTTTAATCCAGCAAGTTTTATAAAGTTGAATTGGCTCAAAAATGCAACTTGCTCCATATTCATGCAAAAGTCGAAATTGAATAACTTCAAATTGCAATGCTCCTACAGTTCCAATGATTTTTCTGCTCGATAATTGCCCAGTAAAAAGTTGTGCAACTCCTTCATCAGTAAGTTGTTCTAAGCCTTTTGCCAGCTGTTTTGATTTCATCGGGTCAGTGTTTACAACATATTTAAACAATTCAGGCGAGAAAGTTGGTATGCCTTTAAAATTCATAATTTCACCTTCGGTGAGAGTGTCTCCAATTTTAAAATTTCCAGTATCATGCAGTCCGACTATATCCCCTGGAAATGCAATATCAATAATAGATTTTTTGGATGCCATAAATGCTGTAGGCGACGAAAATTTCATCATTCTATTTTGTCTTACATGCAAGTAATTAAAATTTCTAAGAAACTTCCCTGACACAACTTTTACAAATGCAATTCTATCTCTATGCTTAGGATCCATATTAGCATGAATCTTAAAAACTATTCCAGAAAATGTATCTTCAAATGGATCTACTAATCGCGTATCTGATTGTTTTGGAAGTGGTTGAGGTGCAATTTCAATGAAACAATCTAACAGTTCTTTAACTCCAAAATTATTTAATGCTGAGCCAAAAAATACTGGAGCTACTATAGCATTTCTATATTCTTCAAGGGAAAAGCTTGGGTAAACTTCACTTATAATATTTAAATCATCACGTAATTGGTTTGCCGAATTTCCAATATACTCTTCAATACCACTATCATTAACATCATGAAATTCTATTGAATTATCTTCAGTCAATTTTTCATTTGCACCAAAAAGCATAAGTTTTTTCTCATAGATATTGTAAACTCCTTTAAAACTTTGACCACTACCAATTGGCCAGCTCAATGGATTTACTTTTATTTGAAGTTGAGATTCAATTTCATCAAGTAAATCAAATGAATCTCGAGAAGGACGATCCATTTTATTGATAAAAACTATTACTGGAGTTTTCCTCATCCTGCAAACTTCCATCAGCTTTTTTGTCTGCTCTTCTACACCTTTAGCCCCATCAATAACAATAATTACGCTGTCGACCACAGTAAGAGTTCTATAAGTGTCCTCTGCAAAATCTTTATGCCCAGGAGTATCTA
>PFLI01000080.1 GCA_002785065.1 Candidatus Roizmanbacteria bacterium CG_4_10_14_0_8_um_filter_33_9 | reverse complement strand
TATTCGCATATTTAACTAGTATAACAAATGCTATGCTAGTCTATAACCTCTATTTTATTGTACTTATTAGTTCTAAGCTTTTTTCTATGATGGGAAATAACGATTTTGTGACAGAGAATGAAATAGTTTTATTATTATTGAAATTTTTCTTTTGAAATGTAACCATGTTAGGGTCTGATACGACCGTTGTTGGTGTGATTTTATCACATGAAATAAAAAGAGCCATTTTTCCCTGATTCAGAAACTGTGCGGAAACGGTAGTTTCTTTTTCTTTACTGAGCCATGCAGGATAAACAAATGAAACGCCGCACGAAGTATGAGTATAGGATAGAAAATCCTTGGATATAGTTGGTTCGGGAGGTTTGGTTGGCGGAAGACTTAAGTAATAGTTTATTGTTTTATTTGCCTGTTCGACTTTCTGGCCATATCTGACGCCAATTATAAAAAATAATATGATAATGAGTGCAAATAAAAACAAGTAAGACTTAATTTTCATTACTGTAAGTGTAACAAAAACATTATCTCTTTTGTTCTTTAAAAAAGACTTTAATAATATCCTCAATTGTTTCGTCTTCAACTGAAAGATCGGAAAAGGGAAGATTTTGAGTTATTGCTTTTATTTTCTCGGGTAAAACAGAGCGTTTTATTTTATACACAACTTTTGGAAAGGTGTAGCTTATAGGAATATCAATTGCACGCAGTTCAGTTTCATTTGCCGGTTTTTCAAGCGTTATGGTGACTCGTTTAGTCAACGAGTATTGTTCAATTATTTTTTTTAAGGTTCCATCATAAATAATACGTCCTTTATTAATAATTATGAGGCGTTTGCTTAATTTTTTTACATCTTCTAGATAATGGCTTGTTAAAATAACAGTTGATTTAAATTCCTCCTGGAATTGTTTGATAAATGTACGTATTGTTTCTTGGGAAAAAATATCCAATCCAATTGTTGGTTCATCAAAAAAAACAATTTTTGGCCGATGGAGAAGTCCGGCAATAAGTTCCATTTTCATCCGTTCTCCAAGAGACAGCGTTTTTACTGGTTTTGATATGAGATCCGAGCACTTGAGAATATCAGTAAGTTCACCCACATTTTTTTTATAATGTTGCTCCGGAATTTCATAGATTTCCTTTTGTAGTTCAAATGTATCTGTTGCAGGGAGATCCCAAATGAGTTGATTCCGCTGTCCCATGACAAAGGCAATTTGTTTTAAAAAACGCGGATTTTTTTCAAACGGCGTAGATTCATCAATCAATACAAATCCGGATGTGGGATAGAGAATCCCCGAAATAATTTTGAGCGTTGTTGTTTTTCCAGCCCCGTTTGGTCCGATAAAACCAACACTTTCTTTTTCTCCTATTTCAAACGAAACGTTATCAAGCGCAACAATATCTTTATATTTTCTCAAAAACACATCCTTAAACGGATTGTTTTGTTTGATGTGAGTTTTGTAGATTTTGGTGAGGTTGATTACTTTGATCATATAAAGAATCGGAATGGTTTTTCATGCCCGTAAAAACCAGGCTTATCCTGAATCTATTCATTGTAAAAGAAATTTCACTATTAATTTTTCTTATTGACAACAATTTGATTATAGTATAAAGTATAAACATTAATATTTATAATTTATAAACAAATAATATGGCAGAAGAATTACGTGGAGTAGAATTGTCACAAGGAGATGTAGTTGCACAACGAATTGATTTTATATTAAACTCTCAAAAAGGTGAAGAGGGTTATTATAAAAATCCTGAACAGGATGGAAATCGTGGTGAAGAATATGCATATTTGGGGGGGGTAGTAGCCCGAGCTCGCTTGACAGATGGCTATTTTGATAAAAGCAAAAATTGCATGGT
>PFLI01000133.1 GCA_002785065.1 Candidatus Roizmanbacteria bacterium CG_4_10_14_0_8_um_filter_33_9 | reverse complement strand
GTTGTTATGGTGTCAATATATTCAAACAATAAGTCTTCAATACCAAATATCCCAGCTGCAAATTCAAGAGCTTGTCTGTCCCTATGTAGGGAAGTGTAATCAATGGTTCCATCTTCTTTTGTGTAGGTTTTTACAATCTCTTCAACAAAATGTGTTGTTCCTGAAGGAATACGTACAATCTCTCCCTTCTGATTGTGAAATGAGGTTGTATTTGATTGAGAAGTTCCAAAGTATATTTCATACAATTGTCCAACTTGTTCATCTGTCACATTCTTCCAGTCTATTCCTCCAATACTTCGAGCTGTAAGAGTTTCTATCTTCCCTTTATTTGTTTCTTTTTGACAAAGAGCAACTACATCAGTTTTCCATTTTCTCATCTGTTCTGATTCATCAGTTATTCCTTGTTTCTCCCAGTATTCGAGTCTTTTCCTAACTGAAGCTTTGGCAATTCGACTCTCTGTATTGGTATGAGTTTGTTCAAAAGATGTGCGGAGTTCTTGTGATGATCCTACTTTGGCAACTTGAGTATTGGTTACTTCCAATGCATTTCCTCCTAAAGCCAGCCTTGTATTAAGAGCTATTGATTTTTCAGAAAGAGAGACATGTTCATGAGAAGGGAGAATGGATTTGGATTCTGGGGGCATGGAATAAGTATAGCAATTCGTAGGTAAAAATGCTATACTTTGTGTATGAAACTACCAAAAAAGCTGCAATCAGTTTTATGGTCAGTAAATATTGACCATCTTAATTTAGAAAAGGACAAGTACTATATTATTCATCAAATATTATCTTTCGGTACTCTCGATGAAATGTCATGGCTCCTCAGCAATTATTCCAAGAAAAAGATTATTGAAGTTTTTATGGTTTCATTTAAAGATTACTTCCGTCCCCGTTTTTATTTTGTCAAAGATGCACTATTGGGATTAAAAAATTGGCATCCAGACGAAAGATATTATGTCAAAAATACACCTCGAATTATTGGATAAGCCAAGACTATCTGTTTTCAAACAGTTAGCTATATTTAAAAAAGGGGGTTATTTGGCAGGTGGGACTGCATTAGCGCTTCAGATAAATCATCGGGTTTCAGAAGACTTTGATGTTTTTATTGACAAAGCAGTTGATACGGATTTTCGATTAAAGATAAAAAGACATTTCGGTGATATGAAATATTATGTTAACACTTTAGATCAGATTAGTTTTTCCACAAAAGAAGGTGTTAAAGTGACGTTCGTATGGTATTACGTTAAAACGTTGTATCCGTTAGTTACCTCTGGCTCATTAGCTCTTGCATCGATTAATGATATTGTCACCGATAAAGCACAAACAATAGGGAGACGTGCTGTTTGGCGTGATTATGTTGATGTATTCTATTTGTTGAAAAATAAATATGTTGATTTAGACAACATAATCAAAATGGCTCATGAAAAATTCAAGGGAGAATTCATTTCAACCCAGTTTTTGGAACAGGTAAGATATTTTGATGATATTAAAACAGTGCCCATTGAGTATGTTGATAAGAAATATTCAGATGATGAAATTAAATTGTATCTTCAGCAAACGGTCGAAGATTATCTTAAAAAAATTCTCCATAAGTAATTTTATTAGCTCAGAAATGAATATATGATATACTAATCATATGAATCAATTATCAAACACAATTGTATCTATTTTACAAAAGTATCATATCAAAAAAGCAGCTTTTTTTGGGTCGTATGCACGTGGTGATTTTGATGAAAAAAGTGATATTGACATTTTATTTCAACCTCCAGATGATATGGGAATTGGAGTAGTTTCTTTAAAACGGGATCTTGAAAGCGCATTAGAAAAAAAAGTTGACTTAGTTAGTTATAACGGGATAAGCAAATACTTAAAAGAATATATTTTAGGTAATCAAAAGCCTCTGTTATGAAACAAAACAAAGATAATTTAGCCTACATAAAATACATACGTGATGCTGTTGAGAAAATAAGTAATTATGTTTCATATAAATCATATGATAATTTTATAAACAGCGAGTGGGATCAGGCAGCTGTTATGCGGTATTTTGAAATAATTGGTGAAGCAGTTTCCCACATTGATCAGGAATTTAAAGATACTTATCCGGAAATTGAGTGGCGGGATATGAGTGATTTCCGCAACTTTCTCATACATGATTATATGGATGTAGATTTAAAGATTGTTTGGAACTGTATGACAAATGAGACTTAATGGTAAAAATATACGGCTGAAAATGAGTCTTTAGATTGCTACAATTACCTTTTATTATCAATTTTTATCTATCATGGTTAAAAATGTCCATTTTGTCTATCCCATAAGACGAAAAGAAACGGATTTCATAATGGGAAAAAATCTTT
>PFLI01000105.1 GCA_002785065.1 Candidatus Roizmanbacteria bacterium CG_4_10_14_0_8_um_filter_33_9 | reverse complement strand
GTTTAGCAGAGCTTCGTTAGGTATAAATACCACTTCGCTCTGTTTAGCAGAGCTTCGTTAGGTATAAATACCACTTCGCTCTGTTTAGGAGAACTTCGTTATCTATAAATACTGCTTAACACTGTTAAGCGCGACCTTCTCATGTATAATGGTTTTATGAATCAACCGAAAGTGGCATCCATTGTTTCCTCTGACAACTTAGATATTAATATATTTAAAACATATAAGAAAAGAGTATTAGCGGGCGGTTGTTTTGATATTCTACATTATGGTCATCTCCAATTTTTTAAAGCGTCGAGAGAAAAAGGCGATTCGCTAATTCTTTTATTAGAATCTGATTTATTTATTACTAAACAAAAAAAAAGAAGTCCTTTTCATTCCCAACAAGAAAGATCGGAGCTTCTTGCATCGATCTGTTATGTTGATGTTGTGATAAATCTTTCACGTATTTTTTTACATTCTGATTACGCAGAAATTATTAAAAAAATACATCCAGAGATAATAAGTATAACTGAGGGAGATTCATTTGAAAAAATAAAAAAAGAACATGCCACATCATATAGAGCGAATTTAGTTTCTTTTCCTCGATTTCCATTTTCAAGTTCAAACATTTTAACATATGCGTCTATTTCTCGGAATTGAAATTCCAGAATCAATTAAAACAATACTGTGGGATCAGCTTGATTTGTTAAGGAAAGAACATCCCGAGTATCAATGGATTCCTAAAGAAAATTATCATATTACGTTAGATTTTCTTGGAGAACAATACAGTATGCAAGAAATTATTGCTAAAGTAGATTCTGTTTTGTTTGATATGTCGGATTTTTATTTGTATGGAAGAACTCTAAATGTTTTTTTAGACAAGAATATAAAAATATTTGTTGAGTTTTATCGGCAAAAAAAACTTGAAGAACTCTATTTAAAAATAAAAAATCATATTCCGGTTAATAAATATGCGAAAGATGATTTTATTCCCCATATTTCAATTTCACAATCTCGACCTTCATCAAAACAACAATACTTTGCTCTTCAAAAAAAACTTTCTAAAATAGAAATTGACATTGAATTTCAGGTAAAGAAAATTGTTTTATTTCAGAGTATTGTCATTAATCACACAAGAACTTTTAAGAAAGAAAAAGTGTTTTTCCTTGGAAAATAAAGGAAAATAAAAAACCATTCCCTCGCGAGAATGGCTTTTTATTTGTTTCTCTTATTACTTTGAGCCGATTTTGTACATTCCTGTTCCACAATCTGGGCATTTTGATTTCATTGCTGGTTTACCATTTTTCATGGTAACTTTTTCCGGATTGGAAACTTCTTTTTTGGCTCTGCATTTTACACAGTACATTGATGTCATATGTTTCACCCCCTTTCTTTATGGTATAAACTTAAGAACAGATCTCAAGCTATTACTCATACTAACAAAATAAAAAAATAATTCAAGCGTAATTATGCCTACGATAAGAAATATACTTTTTGTGAAATCTTGTTTAAAATAACGGACAATAGTATTTGTGTCCTTATTATCAGGGATAACTATTGTATCAGGAGTTTCTTTTGTGAGACTCATTTGAGATTTAGGTGGGGATATTGACTCTTCTTGTTTTAGTTTATTTCGGTACGATGCAAGAATTTTTTTGTACCTCGTTTTTTTTGGCATGTACATATTGTAACCATATTGACAGTGATTTGTAAAGAGGTTATACTGAAAGGAAATGATGATAAATATTGTTCTTGCAATTTTTTTCGGATGGCTTGTAGTTCTTACATTTATGATTTATACCGTAAGGAAGCACTATCTAAACTTAATTACCCGAACTAAAAAAAGAACAATCGATGAAATACTGGATGTATTACTTACACAAGAGAATATAATAAAAAAAGAACAAGAAGTAATAAAAAATACTATATACAATCTAAAAAATGAAATTAAATTAAGTTACCATACCATAGGTATAGTACGATTTAATGC
>PFLI01000056.1 GCA_002785065.1 Candidatus Roizmanbacteria bacterium CG_4_10_14_0_8_um_filter_33_9 | reverse complement strand
AAGACCAATGTATTTCCTTCGATGCAGATCCCTTTTATTCAAATATTATTTTAATTGGCGCTGGAAAAAAGAAAAATTTTACGGTGATGGATATAAAAAATCAAACAGCTGAAGCGTTGCGAAAAGCTCGTGTTTTAAAATCTGCAGCAATTGACATGTGGTTTCATTCTAATGTATTGACGGATATGAAAGAAGTTGGAAAGAATATTTCTATTGCATATTTTATGTCAGAATATGTATATCATTTACATAAAAAGGAAGAAACAAGAAGTAAGCATCATCACATAAAGACATTTACTTTATATACCGATACTAATAAAATAAATGAAATTAAAGAGGGAATGTCTAACGGAAGAAAAATTGCTGACGCAATTGAATATACAAGACATTTAGTGAATGAACCTGCGTCACATGTTTATCCCTCAATTCTTATGCAAAAAGCAACAGTAATTGCTGCAAAATCAAAAAATATTACTGTTCAAATTTTAGAAAAAAGCGAATGTGAAAAATTAGGCATGGGAGCTTTTATGGCAGTTGCAAAAGGTAGTGAACATGAAGCGAAATTTATTATACTTACATATCAAAACCCGCATGTAAATAACCAAAAAGCTAAAAAAATATGTTTAATTGGAAAATCCATTACATTTGACTCGGGTGGTTTGTCATTAAAACCGGCAAGTGCAATGGAAGATATGAAAATAGATATGTCCGGAGGAGCGACAGTATTAGGGATTTTTCATTATCTTTCACAAGCGTCTGAACAAATCCCATATACCATATATGGTATATTACCCGCATGTGAAAATATGCCTTCAGGAAAATCCATGCGACCAGGAGATATAGTAAAAACTATTGATGGAACTTCAATTGAAGTATTAAATACAGATGCTGAAGGAAGACTTACTCTTGCTGATGCAATTGCTTATGCCGAACTTGAACTGCATCCGGAAGTCATTATTGACATTGCAACATTAACAGGAGCTTGTATGGTTGCGCTTGGAACAGAGATAACAGGGTTATTTGGAAATAATGCATCATTAAATAAAATATTTATTGAAACCGCAAATTATGAAGGAGAAAGCGTGTGGGAAATGCCTCTATATGAACGATATCTGGAGCGTATGAAAAGCAGGGTTGCAGATTTAAAAAATATTGGCGGAGCCCCTCATTATGGTGGGGCAATTACTGCGGCTCTTTTTATCCGTGAATTTGTTAAAAAAGCAAAATGGATTCATCTTGATATTGCAGGTCCAGGATATAATAGTGGTAAACCAGTAGGTATAATAGATGTGGGGGGGACGGGATGGGGTATGCAGACAATTATAAATTTAATACATTCCCAGCATTTTATATGAAAGTGCACACAATTATTGACTCAGAAGACGTTATTAAGGTATCTCCTGACGAAACACTATCTTCGGCTTTAAGTAAACTTAAAAGTGCGCATGATGCCGCTCTTGTTTTTGATGAAGAACATAAATATTTAGGATTAATTAATCCCTATTTTTCTGTGATTAGAACTTCTTTTCCTTCGAATGCAAAAGTCATAAACTGTATATTTCATGCCCCTCGGATTGGAATTCATTTTTCAATATCGAAAATAGCGCAATTAATGAATGAATCAAAAGTTCACTATCTGCCTGTATTTGATGATAACGAAAAATTTTTAGGTCGTATTTCCGCCCGTTCATTACTACGTAATTTGCAGCATTTAGACATTTTTTCTACACAGATTTCAGAATTCTTAAAAACTAAAAAACAAAAGCTCATAACTATATATGAAGATGATTCAATTTCAAATGCTCTTCAAATATTTAAAAATACACGGGTTTCAAAATTGGTAGTAGTAAATAAAGAATTTAGGTTAAAAGGAATCATAAGTTATTATGACGTTATATCATTGCTTGCAAGTCCGAAAAAAAAAGACCGTTCGAGAGGGGACGGAAAAAAAGATACTATTCAAAATAAACGAATAAGAAATTATGCGAAATCGTTTGTATTAACCC
>PFLI01000049.1 GCA_002785065.1 Candidatus Roizmanbacteria bacterium CG_4_10_14_0_8_um_filter_33_9 | reverse complement strand
ATTCTCATGTAGCTGGATTAACGGTGAAAGTTATACTTCCCACAGGAAAACTGGACATGGCTTGTCATAGAGGGTTTCCAACATTATGGAGATCTTTTTGTTATTTTATAAAATTAGAAAGTATTTTTAAATATATTCCTATCCTAAATAGTGTTTTTTGTGGATATCATCTTTGGAATAAATTAAATGATTCTATTCACGAAATTGATTCTCCCAGTGGAGCGTTTTTTTTAGTTAAGAAGCAGGTTGTAGATAAAATCGGTGGATTTGATGAAGACTATTTTATGTATGGGGAAGATCTAGATTTATCATATCGAATTAAAAAACTGGGATTAAAGATAATATATTATCCTCTATTCACAGTCGTACATTTAAAAGGGCAAAGCGGTATGGCACTAAACGGGAATAATCGAAGTATCAAAACAAAAAGTAAAGTCTCGTTTTTTGCCACAATGGGTATTTTTTATAAAAAACATTACTACTACCTTTATCCACGAATATTAAGCGATTTTATTCTTATTCTTATTACTCAGATAGCAAAACGATATGAAAAAAATAGGAATTGATGCTAGATTATATTCTCAAACAGGAGTTGGGACTTATATTCGTAACTTAATTTATTTTCTTATAAAAGAAAAGACAGAAAAACTGTTGTTTTATCTTTACGTTTTACCTCAAGATATTAATAAGTTACCAAAACTACCCAATAATTTTATTATTCGCTCATCTCCATATATCTGGCATACATTTCAAGAACAACTCTTTTTTTTATTTACTTTATTAAAGGACAATCTTGATCTAATGCATTTTACTTATTTTGGATACCCAATATGTTATTGGAAGCCATTTGTTTCAACAATTCATGATGTTACACCTTTGCTATTTAAAACAGGAAAAGCATCAACAAAAAGTAGATTTATTTATGGAGCAAAGCTATTTTTTTTTAAAATCGTTATTTACTTTCAAGTTCGAAATTCAAAAGTTATTATAACTCCTTCATTAACAATAAAACAGTCTTTAATTCAATTGTATGGAAAAAAATATGAAAATAAAATTAAACCCATATTTGAGGGAGTAGATAATTTATTAAGTAAAACAAAAGAAAATAGCAACTTATTAAAGAATTTTTCTTACCTCTATTTAATATATGTGGGGAATTTTTATCCCCATAAAAATATTACAAGGTTAATCTATGCGTTTGCAAAGTTGAAATCAGAAATAAAACTTATTCTTATCGGTCCACATGACTTTTTTGCGGATAAGATAAAAACTCAAATAAGTGAAATGCATTTAGAAAACAAGATTCTTTTTTTTCATAATGCGTCTGTTTCTGATTTAAAATTTTTTTATAAAAACGCTGTTGGGCTTATCCATCCTTCTCTTTCAGAAGGATTTGGGCTTCCTATACTTGAGGCAAAATCGCTTAATTGTCCATTAATTGTATCTGATATTCCAGTATTTCATGAATTAATAGATAATAATGCCATTTTTTTTAATCCTGAAAACGAAAAAGATATTGTGACTAAAATACAATTATTTACTCAAAATACTCAAAGGAAAAATAATTACTTTTCAAATAACATAAAATCTGAAATGTCTTTTAAAACAATGACCAATCATACTCTATCGATTTATAAAAAATACACAATAGGTACATGATAATCAAAAAAAAAGTAGCTATAGTTTATGATTGGATAGATAAATGGGGTGGTGTTGAACGAGTACTTTTAGCTCTTCATTCAATGTTTCCAAAAGCATCGTTATTTACGTCTTGTTATGATGCTGACAAGGCAAAGTGGGCAAGAAACATTGATATAGTGCCTTCATTTATTAATCGTTTACCATTTATTAGATCAAACAGGTTATTGTCTTTTTTTTTATACCCCTTAGCTTTTGAGAGTTTTGATTTTTCTCATTATGATATAGTTATATCGGTATCCTCATCATTTGCAAAGTCTATTATCACAAAGCCAGGGACTTTACATATTTGTTATTTGCTTACTCCAACGAGATATTTATGGATATATCCTGAAAATTATATTTCCTCGAGCTTACGATTAATATTCTCTCCAATTTTAAACCAGATAAAAGAGTGGGATAAAATTGCATCAAACAGACCTGATAAATTTATATCGATATCAAAATTAGTATCAAAGAGATCGTTTAAAACATATCAAAAAAAAACAGATGTAATTTATCCTCCATTTGATACTACTTACTGGAAAAATATTAAAATTGATCTTCATAAGTCATTTACAACTAATACATTCAAATTGCCAAAAAATTTTTTTTTAGTTGTTTCCCGTCTTGAACCTTATAAAAAAATTGATTTATTGGTTAAAACATTTACTAAAGTCAAAAAAAATTTGATTATTGTCGGAAAAGGAAGTCAGTTGCAACGAATAAAATCTTATTCTGGTAATACTATACAGTTCTTGCAAGATTTATCAGATAAAGAACTTGCGTTTCTGTATCAACATGCTGAAGCAACAATAATGCCACAAGAAGAAGATTTCGGTTATGTAGCAGTAGAGGCTCAATTTATGGGTTGTCCAGTTATATCTTATAGTAAAAGTGGCGTAAGCGAAATTATTGCACAAAACAAAACAGGTATATTTTTTCATAAACAATCAGTACAATCAATTAGAAAAGTGCTTGAAAGATTTGATCAAATATCATACAATCTAAAGCGGGCATCAGTTCAGTATGGAGAAGAAATATCAAAGAAATTTGACTTCTCCAATTTTCAAAATAAATTACACGTTTTGATTCAAAATTTATGAAAGCAGTTATTTTTGCTGGAGGGACAGGCACTCGTTTATGGCCATTATCTCGTAAGAAATCACCAAAACAATTTGAAAAAATTGTTGGTGATAAGTCTACTTTACAGTTAGCTGTAGAACGACTTATCCCTGATTTTTCCTTTGAGGATATATACATATCTACAAACTTTCAATATTGTGAAATGATACAGAGCCAACTTCCAAAAATTCCTAAATCTAATTATTTTTTTGAACCTGAAAAAAAAGACGTTGGTCCCGCAATTTCACTTATCATGGGAATTCTCAATCAACAATTTCCAAATGAACCTGTTGCCATTTTATGGAGCGATCATTTGGTAAAACAAATAGCATTATTTAAAAAGATATTGAAGGTATCCGGAGAATATATCAAGAGACATAATAAAAAAGTTGTATTTATTGCTCATAAGCCTCGGTATGCTAGTTCAAATTTAGGATATATCCATATTGGAAAAGAAATGACGAAATTAAGTCAATTATCGCTTTATTCTTTTGAAGGGATAAAATATAGGCCCAATGAAAAGACTGCTCAAGCTTTTTTTAAGTCAGGAAATTATGCGTGGAATCTGGGATATTTTGTTACAACACCGCGTTTTATTCATGACTCTTTCAAAAGATTTGCTCCTAATGTATATAAAAATACAGAAAAAATCTTATCTTCATATGGTAAAAAAACCTATATTTCAGTTTTAAAAAGACAATACGGTAAAGTAGAAAGTATTAATTTCGATAATGCGATTTTAGAGAACCTGGATAAGAAAGACGGAGTTGTTATAGTTGAAGATATTGGTTGGAGTGATGTAGGAGCATGGGAAGCTTTAAAAGAGGCTTTAGAACAATATCCCTATGAGAATATTACGCGAGGTAAAACATATCTTGAGCATGTTCGCGACTCTTTAATCTACAATTATGAAGATAAAAAATTAATTGTTGGGATAGATCTTGATGAACATATTATTGTTAATACCTCAGACGTTATACTAATTGCAAAAAAGTCATCGGTCGGAAAAATAAAAAATTTAGTAGAACAGTTCGAAGGTACCGAACATGAAAAGTTAACATAAAGTACATGATATATAATAAAGTAATTAAAAGAATTATTGATATTGTCAGTTCCTCATTACTATTACTTTTTTTTGCAGTTCCGTGTTTTTTTATTGCAATTGCGATAAAAATTGATTCAAGGGGTCCCATTTTTGCAGATGTTCCTGAACGGATTGGTCAATTTGGAAAAAAATTTAAAATGTTTAAGTTTAGATCAATGATTGAAAATGCTCATGTATTATTACGAACAGATAGGAGATTCAAATCACTTTATCAAAGGTATAAGAAAGAAAGTTACAAATTAAAAAACGATCCTCGGGTAACAAGAGTTGGGAAATTTATTAGAAAGCACTCTTTAGATGAGATTCCACAGTTGCTAAATGTTTTACTGGGTGAAATGAGTTTAGTCGGTCCAAGGGCATATTATCCTGATGAGCTAGAAAATCAACAAAAAAATCATCCACATACGCGTATTTTTGTGAAGGAAGTGCTTGTAGTAAAACCTGGTATTACTGGATTGTGGCAAGTTACAGGACGATCTGAAATTCATTTTGATAAACGTATTGCAATAGATGCGGATTATGTGCATAATGTATCATTAGGGAAAGATATGTTAATAATATTAAAGACTCCTCTTATCATGATAACGGGTAAGGGAGCAATTTAACTAATACTTTATGAAAAAAGTAATTGGAAGGTTTTTTTTATTTCTGTTAATCGCATTTATAGTGATAGGTTATTTTATCGGGTATGTACCTTATTTAAAAATTAAGTCAAAAGCACAAATTGTAATTGCTTCAGCAAAAGAAATGAAGTCGGTATTTAGTAAAAATAATATTGATCTCTTAAATCAAAAAATGGATGATTTTTCTAAAAAGTACGCTGATTTTCAAAAAGAGTCCTCATCAATATATTGGGCAAGTTTTATTCCGTATATTCGTGATTATAAAAATGGCGTTGAAGCAGGGTCACATGTTATTTCCGCTGGAAGACAGTCAATTCAAGCCATTACTCCGTATGCTGATCTTATCGGATTTAAAAAAGGAGAAACTTCTTTTGTTGAAAAATCAACTGAAGGAAGGCTTCAAACAGCAATTCTAACTTTAGATAAAGTATTAGTTAAAATTGATACTATTTCTGACGAAATTAATCAAGCTGGAAAATTAATAAGTACGATTGATGCGAAACGATACCCTGAAAAACTTGGGAATGTAATGGTACGTTCAACAATAGAACAAATGAAAGAGCAATTTGTTGGATACTCATCGTTATTTGTTGATGCAAAACCCTTACTAAAAAATATCCCCAATATTTTTGGTTCAAAAAAAGAAAAAACATATTTATTATTATTTCAAAATGATAAGGAGCGAAGAGCAACCGGTGGCTTTTTAACCGCCTATGCAGTTTTTAAGATTAAAGATGGAAAGATTTCAATAGAAAGATCTGATGACATTTATGCCTTAGATGCAACAATTAACGATCGTCCTCCCATACCTAAAGAGATATTGATGTATCATAAAGGGGTATCTACTTTTTGGATAAGAGACAGCAACTTATCTTCTGATCTTGTTAAATCGGTCGAAATATTTAATAGTTTGTACAAGAAAAGCGGAGCTAAAGTAAATTATGACGGGATTATTTTTCTTGACTCAAAGATCTTGGTTGATATGCTGACAATATTTGGAGATACTCAGGCAGATGGAATCAACTTTTCAGCAACAATCGATAAAAATTGTAATTGTCCTCAGGTTTTGTGGAAACTATTTAATATTGTTGGAGAGGAAGTTGGATATCAAAAAGAAAACAGAAAAGGCATTCTCGGAAGTTTAATGTATGAATTGTTTTATAAAGCTATCGGTTTTTCTCCGTCAAAATATTGGGGGACATTAGTTCAGATGATGTTCAAAAATCTTGAAGAAAAACACATTTTGCTTTATTTTACCGACCCGACCATACAACAATCAATTGAAAAATTGAATTTCGGAGGACGGATAAGAGAATATAATGGTGATTATCTTCATATTAATAATGTAAACTTTGCTGGAGCTAAATCTAATTTATTTGTAACAGAGTCAATTACTTCTCAGGCTATTGATAAAAATGGTAAACTCACAAAAGAAGTGACCGTGGAATACAAAAATACAGAACCAGCCTCGAATTGTAATCGAAACCAAGAGCGGATTCTCTGCTTAAACGCAATATTGAGAAATTGGGTACGTGTATATGTTCCATTGGGTTCAAAACTGATTGAATTCAAAGGATCTACAAAAGACGTTAGGACATATGACGAATTTGGAAAAACGGTATTTGAGGGTTATCTTGAAGTACCGACAGAAGGCATCGCAAAGATCGTAGTAAGTTATACATTACCCGATACAATAAAATCGAGTAACTATAAGATATACATCCAGAAACAACCCGGTGTAATAAGCCAACAGTTGAAGGTTATTTTAAATGGGAAAAAACTTCTCGATGGTTTTCTTGTAAAAGACATTGAAGTAAAAAACTGACATATATGAGGGGGATTGTTAAATCAAATGCAATAGTCCTCAAGAAAAAGGATCTTGTAGGAGATTCCCTTGTTGTTACTCTTTTAACCGAAAGCAATGGAAAATTGTATGTGTTTGGTAAAGGCGTAAAGAATATTACTAGCCGCCGTTTGCCAAATATGCAGACAGGGAACTATATCACTGCTGTAATGAAGAGTAAAAATGATTTATATTATATTCAGGAAGTTCAATTACATTCTTACTTTTCAGGAATAAAAAAATCAGAAAAGAAACTTAAGCAAATGTATTTTTTTTTGTTTATTTTAGAATGGATTTTGCCTGAGAATCAAAGAGAAAAACAGATATACGATTTTACAATTTCCTTACTTATCAAATTATCAAAACAATCATTTAATGAAGGTCAACTTATTCAATTCTGTAGCCATTTATTAGAGATACTGGGATATGATTCTACCTTATATACAATGTCTAATACTATTGATTATATTGAAGGTATTATCAATAAGAAAATTCCTTACTTTATTATATAATAAATTAATATGGATGAAATTATTGCACTATGTAAAAGACGAGGTTTTATATTTCCTTCGTCGGAGATTTATGGTGGTTTGGCAAACTCATGGGACTTTGGTCATTATGGCACTCTTTTAAAAAACAATATCCGTGATAGTTGGTGGCAAACATTTGTATTAAACAGAGATGACATGACCGGTCTTGATGCAAGTATTTTTTTGAGCCCTAAGGCTTGGCAAGCATCTGGTCATGTTTCAGGTTTTACCGACTCGCTTGTTGATTGTCGAAACTGTAAATTTAGAACTCGAGCCGATCATCTAATCGAAGAAAAAGTTAAAGATATTAAAGTTGAAGGATTTTCAGTTGAAAGGTTGACAAAAATAATCAAAGAACATAAGCTAAAATGTCCAAAATGTGGGAAAGATGATCTCACAGACGTTCGATGTTTTAACCTCCTTTTTGAAACAAAAATGGGCATTGTAGAAGATACGAAAGCAACCTTATATTTGCGAGGAGAAATTGCTCAGGGAATATTTCTCAATTTTAAGAATGTATTAAATTCACTTAGGGTAAAGATACCGTTTGGAATAGCTCAACAAGGAAAAGCATTTAGAAACGAAATAACTCTCGGAAGATCAGTATTTCGAACGATGGAGTTTGATCTTATGGAATTCGAATATTTTATTAACCCAAAAGATGGATGGGAAAATGTGTATCGGTATTGGCAAACGGAAATGTGGAATTGGGCTTTATCATTGGGAATAACACCGTCGAAGCTTCGTTGGAGAGAGCATGAAATTTTTGAAAGATCGTTTTATTCTCAAAAAACAATGGATATTGAATATAATTTTTCTTTTGGTTGGAAAGAAATGTTTGGTTTAGCTTATCGCACAGATTTTGATCTAAAAAATCATATGGAAAAGTCAGGAAAGGACCTTCGATATCATGATCAAAAAACAAATAATAAATATATACCTCATGTAATTGAACCCACATTTGGACTATCACGTTTGGTTGGTATTGTGCTTGAGGATGCGTTTACAGTAGAAAACGTAAAAGAAACGCAACGAGTATATCTTAAGCTGGATCCTTCCATAGCTCCAGTTAAAGTTGCTGTTTTTCCTCTTCAAAAAGATGAGAAACTAAGAAAAATATCAGGGCATCTTTACGAAAATATTAAAAAAAAGTTTGTTGCAGAGTATGACAATACGGGAAATATTGGGAAAATGTATAGAAGACAAGATGAAATAGGAACCCCTTTTTGTATAACGGTTGATTATCAATCAGTTGAAGATAACACGGTAACTATTCGAGAAAGAGATACTATGAGTCAAAAACGAATACCGATGAGCAATGTAGTTACTTTTTTAGACGATAGAATATAGTTTACAAATTATATAATTTTTTATGAAAAATTCTCAAAAAAAGATTGTTATTATATTGCTACTAGTTATAATTCTGGTGATAGGATTTATATTAGTAAATATTAGTAACAAAAAAACTGAAAAAAAACCAGTTAATAATCAAGTGGAGACAGAGTCGGTTGTTCCAACAACAGATGCATCTACAGTTGCGACATTAAATAGTTCAAATGGTGGAAAAGAAGTTATACTTAAAATTGAAGGTATTCCGAACAACACAGTTTCAGTTGACTATGAATTATCATATAGCACAAAGCAACAAGGATTTCAAGGAGTTATAGGAACAATATCTCCTGATAATACAGAAAAAGTGTTTGAAAAAAAAATTACTCTTGGTACTTGTTCTTCAGGAAAATGTGTATATCATGAAGTTGTCGGCGTCATAAAAACCACTCTCAAATTTAGCGGTGATTATGGAGTGAAGATTCTTGAAAAAGAATTTACATTATAATTATAATAAAACATTAGCCTTTCGCCGTCCGTAAGGGCGAGGGCAGGAACAAGTTCCAGTATCGTGGTAAGATAAAAGGATGCCACCTGTACAAGTAAGAAAGCTTAGCCATTGTGCATTTCACTGTAATTACCACATCGTATTGGTATTAAAGTACCGGAAGGAGATCTTTAACAAGGGAACAT